>JANNBI010000303.1:0-2261 GCA_031385345.1 Paracoccaceae bacterium
TCAAGAGGTGTCGCAAACCCCGCCGCATCTGCGCAACGTCAACACGGTGTTTCAGGATTACGCGCTGTTTCCGCATATGAACGTGCGCGACAACGTGGCTTACGGTCTGATGGTCAAGGGCATGGGCCGCGCCGCCCGCTACGCCCGCGCCGATGAAATGCTGGCTTTGGTCAAACTGGACGCCTACGGCGACCGCAAACCCGGCCAGTTGTCCGGCGGTCAGCGCCAGCGCGTCGCCCTCGCCCGCGCCTTGGTGAATGAACCGCGCGTGCTGCTGCTGGATGAACCCCTTGGCGCGCTGGATCTGAAACTGCGCGAGGCGATGCAGGACGAGTTGAAAGCCCTGCAAAAACGCCTTGGCATCACATTTGTTTTTGTCACCCATGACCAACACGAGGCGCTGTCGATGGCCGACAGTCTGGCCGTGTTCAACGAGGGCAAGATCGCCCAGATCGGCACGCCCGCGCAGATCTATGCCCAGCCCAGCACGCGCTTTGTGGCCGACTTTGTCGGATCCTCCAACATTTTGCCGCCAGCGATTACCGCGGCGCTGGGCGGCCCTGCCCAATGGGCCAGCCTGCGCCCCGAAGCCACGCATCTGGCCGTCAGTGGCCCGCTGACCGGAACGGTCACCTCGCTGCGCTACCTTGGTTCCGCCACCCGCGTCTCGCTGCATGTTGGCGAAACCGAGATTGCCGCCCTTGTCCCCGCTGGCCAAACCCTCCCCGCGATCGGCGCCACCTCGGCCTTCACCTTCGCACCCGAAGCCCTGCATCTGATGGCGGGCGAATGATGCCCCACCCCCAAAAATTTTCGCCGAAAATTTTCCGCCCCGCCCCAGGGTCCACCCCATGACCGCGCCCGCCATCTTTGCCCCGCGCGGGACCGCCGACCGGCTGACGGGGCTGTTCTGGCGTAAACCCCGGCTGCTTCTGGCGCTGCTGTTGACGCCGCCGCTGTTGTGGCTGGGGGTGGTCTATCTGGGTTCCCTCGCCACGCTGCTGCTGCAAAGCTTTTATTCCATTGACGAATTTTCCGGCATGGTGGTGCAGGAATTCACGCTTAAGACCTATGCCGAACTGGCGCGCCCGTCGAATTATGACGTCATCGCGCGCACGGTGATCATGTCCGCCGCCGTCACCCTCGGCTGTGCGATTCTGGCCTTTCCCATCGCTTATTTCGCCGCCCGCTACGCCAAAGGGCGCTGGAAAGCGGTGTTCTACCTTGGCATCATGCTGCCGCTTTGGTCGTCCTATCTGGTCAAGGTCTACGCCTGGAAACTGATCTTGGCCAAAGAGGGCATCATCACCTGGGCCGCCTCGGCCACCCACACCACCCCCGTGCTTGACGCGATCCTTGCCATCCCGGTGATCGGCGGCAATTCCCTGTCAACCTCGTACCTTGGGATGTTCGCGGTCTTTGTCTATGTCTGGATCCCCTACATGATCCTGCCGATGCAGGCCGCGCTGGAACGTGTGCCAACCTCGATGCTGGAAGCCTCGGCAGATCTGGGCGCCACGCGCAGCCATACCTTCCGCACCGTGATCCTGCCACTGGCCCTGCCCGGCGTCATCGCGGGGTCGATCTTTACCTTCTCGCTGACCATGGGCGACTACATCATCCCGCAGATCGTCGGCAATTCGGCCAATTTCATCGGCATGGCGGTGTATCAGTTGCAAGGCACCGCCGGGAATGTGCCGCTTGCCGCCGCCTTCGCCGTGGTGCCCATCGTCATCATGCTGATCTACCTTTCCCTCGCCAAACGTGCCGGAGCTTTCGATGCTCTCTGACCGCCCCTCAACCCTGCTGAAGATCGCGGCCCTAGGCGGGTTGTTGTTCCTGCATCTGCCGATCCTGCTGATCTTCCTCTACGCCTTCACGACCGAGGAGCGGACCTATCAGTTCCCCCCGCCCGGCCTGACCACCGAATGGTTCGCCGCCGCATGGGCGCGCCCCGACATCTGGGACGCGCTGGCCCTGTCGCTGAAAGTCGCGACCGTGGCCACGATTCTGGCGATGATCCTTGGGACGCTCGTCTCGGCCGCCATGTCGCGCGCGCGGTTCTTTGGGCGCGAACAGATCACCCTGCTGATCCTGCTGCCCATCGCCTTGCCCGGCGTCATCACCGGCATATCCCTACGCTCGGCTTTTGGCATCATGGACATCCCGTTTTCCACCCTGACCATCATCCTTGGCCATGCCACCTTTTGCATCGTCATCGTCTATAACAACGCCGTCGCGCGCTTTCGCCGCCTGTCCGG
>JANNBI010000304.1:0-15135 GCA_031385345.1 Paracoccaceae bacterium
ATCGGGATGCAGCACAAAGGCGCGCGTCGGGCGCACAGCCGTGTCATGCGCGCCGTCAACCCGCCGTTCCCTTTCTTCGAAGTCAAAGGGCTCGTCCTCGTCTTCGGGAAGATCAGAGATTATTCTTCACCTTCATACAGGTTCACCGGGCCACCCGGCATGATCGTGGAAATCGCGTGTTTGTAGACAAGCTGCGACTGTCCATCACGGCGCAACAGAACGCAAAAATTGTCAAACCAGGTGATGACGCCCTGCAACTTGACCCCGTTGATCAGAAAAATCGTGACCGGGATCTTGGCTTTGCGAACATGGTTCAGAAAAGCATCTTGCAAATTTTGTTTGTCGGCGGCCATTTTGGTGTGCCTTTTCTTTCAAGAGTTAACGAACCCTCGTTTGGCGTACGGGGTCTTGCGGTAGTTATGGAAGGGAATTCCGCAGGTTTCCAGCGGAAAAAGCGCGAATTAGTCGTCTTCGCCCTCGTCATTGTGACCACCCTTGCCCGAGGAGACCACGCCAAGCGATTTCAGCTTGCGGTGGAGGGCCGAGCGTTCCATCCCGACAAAGCCCGCGGTGCGGCTGATATTGCCCGAGAATCGGTTGATCTGGGTCAGCAGATACTCACGTTCGAACACTTCGCGGGCTTCGCGCAGCGGCAGGGTCGCGACCACACCGCCCAAGATCATCCGGCCACCGGCCGCTTCGGGGGTTTCCTGACCCGGCAATTCCCGGCCCTCGATCGGCCCGGCGGAATCGCCAAGGATCAGCACGCGTTCGATCACATTGCGCAATTGGCGGATGTTGCCGGGCCATTGCATGGTTTGCAGCATCGCCTCGGATTCCGAGGACAGGCTGCGCAGGGGCAGCCCCTGCGAGCGGTGGAACATGTCGATGAAATGATGCGCGAGGTCGGGAATATCTTCGCGACGGTCCTCCAAAGACGGCACCTGGATCGGCACGACATTCAGGCGATCATACAATTCCTGCCGGAATGCGCCCTTGGCAATTTCCTGACGCAGATCGCGCGTGGTCGAAGAGATGACCCGCAGATCCACCCGCACCTTGTCGGACCCGCCCAGCCGGGTGAATTGCTGCTCGGTCAGCACGCGCAGGATCTTGGACTGGCTGCCCAGCGGCATATCGGCCACCTCGTCCAGATAGACGATGCCGGCATGGGCCTGTTCCAGAAGACCTTTTTCAATCCCACGCTCACTGGTTTCGCGGCCAAACAGAACTTCTTCCAGCCGTTCGGGTTCGATGGTGGCAGCGGAAACGCTGATGAACGGTCCCGAGGCGCGGTTGGAATGGGCGTGGATATAGCGCGCGGCCATTTCCTTGCCCGACCCCGCCGGACCGGTCAGCATCACGCGGCCATTCGATTTGGTGACCTTTTCAAGCTGGCCCTTCAGCGCCTTGAACGCCGGAGAGCCCCCCAGCATTTCCGAGGACGAGGTGTCGCGCCGCCGCAGATCAGCGTTTTCGCGGCGCAGGCGGCTGGTTTCCATCGCCCGCGTCACCACAACCATCAACTGGTCGATGTTAAAGGGTTTCTCGATGAAATCGTAAGCCCCCTGCTTGATCGCCGCCACCGCAATTTCGATGTTGCCGTGGCCCGAGATGATGACCACCGGCACATCGGGATTGTCGCGTTTCACCGATTTGAGGATGTCGATCCCGTCCATCCGGCTGTCTTTCAGCCAGATATCAAGGATCATCAGCGCCGGGGGATCGGCGTTAACCTCGGTCATGCAATCGTCGGAGTTTCCCGCAAGACGCACGGTAAACCCTTCGTCGCGCAGGATATCCCCGATCAATTCGCGGATGTCCTTTTCGTCGTCCACGATCAGAATGCTGGGCAAAACACTGGTCATCATACTTCTCCTTGAGCTTTGCGCGCGCCCTTGCGACGGGGCGCGCGGGGCAGATGGATCACGGCCATCGCCCCAAAATGGGTGTTTCCGTCAAAAATCTCGGCATCGGCCAAATCCAGCGTGCCGCCATGTTCTTCGATAATCTTTTTCACGATCGGCAGGCCCAGACCGGTGCCCTTTTCGCGTGAGGTTACGTAGGGTTCAAACAGCCGGGCGCGGTCCGGCGGCAGACCGGTGCCATTGTCCGATATGGTCATCTTGGCGTCGGTGTCGTTTAGCGACAGGGTAACCCGGATCTCTCCTTGATAGCCGGGGATCAGCTTTTCACGTTGGGTTTCAATGGATTCTCCGGCGTTCTTGATCAGGTTTATCAAGGCCTGGCCAATCATCGTCGCGTCCAGATCCAGCATCGCAGGCTCGACCGGCAGCAATTTGACAAAGCGCACGTCCGGCTGGCCATTTTCCTGCAACAGGACAGCAGCCTTGACCAAGGCAACCAGATCTTCGTCCTTGCGGACGGGTTCGGGCATGCGGGCGAACTTTGAAAACTCATCCACGATACGGCGCAGATCGTTGGTCTGGCGCACGATCACATCGGTCAATTGTTCCAGATCCAGCGGGTCTTTGACCTGTGAGGCGAATTTGCGGCGGATGCGTTCGGCGGACAGTTGGATCGGGGTCAGCGGGTTCTTGATTTCATGCGCGATGCGGCGGGCCACGTCGCCCCAAGCCGCCATGCGCTGCGCCGACACTAGATCGGTCACGTCGTCAAAGGCTACGACATAGCCTTCCAACCCGCCCTGACCGCGCCTTTCAGACAGGCGCACAAGCAGGCTTTCCTGACGGCCGCGACGGATAAGCCGTACCTCTTCCTGTGCCAGATCAATGACTTCAGCTTGCAGGCGGTCGATCAACGGCGAAAACTCTGGCACGGCGAAATGCAGATCCTGACCTTCCACTTCAGCCGGGTCAAAATCCAGCAGGCGCGCGGCGGCGGGGTTGGCGAAGTCGACCTTTCCATCCTCGTCCAGGCCGATCACCCCTGCCGTGACCGAGGACAGGACTGAATCAAACAACCGGCGTCGGGTTTCGGATTGCTGGTTGCTGTCCAAAAGCGCCTCACGTTGGCCCTTAAGTTGTCGCGTCATCTGATTGAAAAGGCGGCCCAACATGGAAATCTCGTCATCGCCCGGTTCTTCCATGACCTGCACATCCAGATCGCCCGCGCCTACCCTTTGCGCCGCCAGCGCCAGACGGCCCACCGGGCGCGACAGACGTTCGGCAAACCACAACCCGCCCCAGATGGCAGCCAGAATGACGATGACGGCGAAGCCCAGGTACAGCAGGCCAAAGTTGAACAGAACCTTGCCACGGTCGCTTTCAAGCTGCTGATACAGCGCCACGTTCTGTTTGGTTTCGTCCAAAAGGCCCAGAATTTCGCCATCGACCTTTCGGGCGACGTAAAGATAGCGGTCGGGATAGCTTTCCAGATAGACCAAGGCCCGAAATTCGTTGTTCGGCCAGTCTTCGATCAAGACCACCTCGCCGCCCTTGGCGCGGGTCAGTTCCACCGTAGAAGGTTGTTCGTAATCAAACAGATAGCTGCGTTCGCCGCGTGTGCGCAACTGGCCCGCGCCGTCGATCAGATAGACCTCTTTCAAGCCGCGCTGTACGGCAGCCTGACCTTGGGTCAGCAGCGGGCGGATATCGCTGTCGGCCAGAAAGAACCGCGATTGCTTGGCGATTTCCAGATAGCCGGCAAGGCTGGAGGCATCCTCCATCAGGGTGCTGCGATGCTCTTCCTCATAGGCCTGGGCGGCGGCGAGAGAGGAGCCGACGACATTCGACACGCGTTCGGAAAACCAGCCTTCAAGGCCGATGTTCACCGTCAGAACCGCAAACACGGCCACCAGAACCGTGGGGATCAGCGCGACAACGGCAAAGACGCCGGTCAGGCGCAGGTGAAGGCGCGACCCGGCGGATTGGCTGCGCCGGTCCGCGATCATCCGCGCCACGCGGGCCAGAACCAGCGCCGCGACCAGCAGGACATAGACCAGATCGGCCAGGAAAATCAGCCGCAGGTTTTCGCTGTCGGCGCGCAGGTTCAGCGGACCAAGAGCAAGATAGGTCAGAAGCGCCAGCACCGGGCCCAATGCGACCAAACCAAAGGTCAGCGCGTTTTGCACCCGCCTTTGGCGACGCAACCGCGTCAGACGCTGTTTCCAGCCTATCGTTCGACTTTGGCCCTTCACAAGGCGCGCCCACCGTTCCTTTGCCTGCCACATCGTCCGACAAGACCGAAAACCAGCCGCGTCATTTACGACACGACCCCTGTGGCGAGATTACATCAGCTTGCGGCGGCGAGTCACGCGGATATCGAGGTCGGTGATCTTTTTACGCAAGGTATTGCGGTTGATCCCCAAAAGATCAGCACATTTTGCTTGGTTGCCCGCCGTGGCGTCCAAAGCAATTTCGATCAACGGCACCTCAATTTCGTGCAAGATCCGGTCATAAAGGCCCACGGGGGGCAGTTGGCCGCCGTGCAGATCGAAATAGCGTTGCAGGTGGCGCTGCACCGAAGCGCCCAGTTTTTCGCCGTCAAAGGCCCCGGCAAGCGGCCCGCGGTCGGCGGGAGAGGCGCCAAGGGCAGTCTCGGCCTCGGCTTTGGAAATCTCGGGTTCGCCCGAAGTAATGATCAGACGTTTCAACAGGCTTTCCAACTGGCGCACGTTGCCGGGCCAGGCATAGGCGCGCAAATAGGCGGCGGCGTCGGCGGTCAGGCGGCGCTGGGTGCCGCTGTCGCGGCCAAAACGGGCTAGGAAATGGTCGGCCAGAAGCGGGATATCTTCGACCCGTTCGCGCAAGGCCGGGACGGCAAGGGTCAGCCCGCCCAGACGGTAGAACAGGTCTTTGCGGAACTTGCCGGTTTCGGTCTTGGCGCCCAGATCGCTTTGCGAGGTGGCAAGGATGCGCGGGGCATTGTCGGGCAGCACGTCCAGCATCCGCACCAGCCGCGCCTGTGCTTCCTCGCCAAAATCGGACACCTCGTCCAGAACCAGCGTGCCACCGCGCGCCTTGGACAAAAGGGCCTGTGCGGCGTCAAGACCGGCCATGTCGGCAGCCTGAACGGTGACAAAGGGTTGGTGGCGGCGGTCAGAAAAATCGTGAATGGCGCGGGCGATCAGGGATTTTCCGGTGCCGCTTTCGCCCGTGATCAGCACGGGAAGGTCGGCGTTCAGCAGGCGGGCGACCAGACGGTACAGGGCCTGCATCGCGGGCGTGCGACCGACCAGCGGCAATTCGTCCCCAGCCTCACGTGGGGCGGGGGCGGTCTGGGGCGCCTGGCGGTGGCGTTTCATGTCCAGCGCCTTGGCAGAGCGTTTCATCAGGTCGGGCAGATCGAAGGGTTTGGGCAGATAGTCGAAGGCTTCCGCCTCGGCGGCCTGGATCGCCGTCATAATGGTGTTTTGCGCCGAAATGACGATCACCGGCAGGCCGGGCCGCAGTTTGGAGATCAGGGGCAGCGCCTCCAGCCCATTCCCATCGGGCATGATCACGTCGGAAATCACCAGATCACCTTTGCCCTCTTCCACCCAGCGCATCAGCGTCTGCATCGACGAGGTGGCATGAACCTTGCACCCGGCGCGGGTCAGGGCCTGGGTCAGGACGGTGCGGATCGTGCGGTCGTCGTCAGCCAGAAGGACAGTTCCATCCATGACTCAGCTCTCCTGAAGGGGGGCCGCGCGCGGGGCGAGCGGTAAGGAAATGCGAAAAACAGTGCGGCCGGGAACGGATTCGACAGAAATCCAGCCGTCGTGGTCGGCAATGATCTTGGACACCAGCGCCAGTCCCAGCCCGGTGCCGTTTTCCTTGCCCGACACGAAGGGTTCAAAGATATCGGCAGCGATGGCCGGCGGAATGCCGGGGCCGTCGTCAATAATTTCAATCTGCAAGGGCAAGGCGGCACCGGTGCCATCTTTGAGCCGGCGGCGCAGGGCAAAATCGTAAAAGGTGTGCAGGCGGATCGTGCCGCCTTTTGGGCCTGCCGCCTCGGAGGCGTTTTTCAGCAGGTTCAGGAAGATCTGCATCAGCTGATCATCATCGGCAAAGGTGGCGGGCAAAGAGGGGTCGTAATCTTCGACGATGGTCATCTGCGCGCCAAAGCCGACAAGGGCGGACCGGCGGGCGCGGTCCAGCGCGTCATGCAGGTTGACCGCGCGGCGCTGCGGTGGGCGCACATCGCCAAACCGTTCCACCTGTTCCAGCAATTTGACGATGCGGCGGGTTTCTTCAACGATCAGATCGGTCAATTCCAGATCGTCGCCCGTCAGGTTCATCGCCAGCAGTTGCGCGGCCCCGGCAATTCCTGCCAGCGGGTTCTTGATTTCATGGGCCAGCATTTCTGCCATGCCGATCGCTGATTTCGCCGCCGAGGTGACGCCCAGACCCCGGCCCAGACGATCGGCCATTTCGCGCGGCGAGATCAGGACCAGAATGGCGCCCGGGCTGTCTTGCAGCGGCGACAGGGAAATGCCGCATTGCACCGGGGCTTTTTCGCCCGTGGTCAGATCCGCCTCGGCAATGAAAATCGGGGACAGGTGGCGGCGCACGCGCAGCAGCGCATCGGCCACCGGGGCGTCGATGGACAGCCGGTCCAGCAGATCCTTGCCCACCAGACTGCGCGAGGACAGGTTCAGGAACGTCTCGGCGGCGGAATTGACCGCTTCAATCCGGCCAGCCTCGTCCATCACCAAAGCCGGGATGGGGAGAGAGGCCCAAAGCGCGGAGCTGGCCAGATCCATCATGCCGCACAGCTTTCCAGAAAGGCGGTTTCCAGCAGGCCGATAACAAGGGCCGGGTTGGTTTCGGTCAGGATCGCGTCGCGGTCGGCATAGGGCGCGTTGGCGTCCAGATACCAGCCCAGATGTTTGCGCACCACGCGCAGCCCCAGATTAGCGCCGTAAAACGACAGGGCCGCCTCGTAATGCGCGATCACCAGATTGGCCAAGTCTACCCCTTCGGGCACGCGCGGCGCGGGCGTGCCATAGATATCATGGGCGATTTCCGCCAGTCGCCAAGGCGCGCCCTGCGCCCCGCGCCCCACCATCACCCCATCCGCCCCGCTTTGTAGAAGCGCGCCGCGGGCGGTGTCGGTGTCAATGATATCGCCATTGGCGATGACAGGAATATGAACGGCGTCCTTGACGGCCCGGATCGCCGCCCAATCGGCGCGACCCTTGTAGAACTGGCACCGGGTGCGGCCATGGATGGTGATCAGCGCGATGCCGGCCCCTTCGGCGGCGCGGGCAATATCGGGGGCGTTCAGCGTGTCCTCGTCCCAGCCCAGCCGGGTTTTCAGGGTGACGGGCACCTGAACCGCGTTGACCACAGCCTCGATCAGTTTCAGGGCCAAGGCGGGTTCCTTCATCAGGGCCGACCCGCAGGCGCCGTTGCCGCCCGCTGCCGTGACCCGTTTGGCCGGACAGCCCATGTTGATATCGATCACCCGCGCGCCCTGCCCCTGCAAATAGCGCGCCGCCTCGGCCATCCAATGCGGATCGCGGCCGGCGAGCTGTACGGCGGTCGCCCCTTCGTCCAGTCCCAGTTCGGCGCGGGATTTGGCGAGGGGCTGATCGCGCATCATGTCTTCGGAGGCGACCATTTCGGACACCACCAGACCCGCGCCAAACCGCGCCACGACGCGCCGGAACGGCAGGTCGGTGATGCCGGCCATCGGGGCCAGAAACACAGGGGGCGCAAAGCCCAAGGCGGCGGTCAGCATGGTGGGTTCGTCCTGTTCAGGGTTCAGGCGTTGCAGGTGGGGCATGGACAGGCAAGCGGCGGCCCGTTGGTTATGCCTGATATTCAGGCTTTGCACAATTTTTGTGCGGGTCGGCCGGTGATCGGCGCAATTTAAGGCGCTGCGAAATGTGGGCGGTTGCGAAAGACTGTTTTCCTTCGGCAGCGGGCGCATTATGCCATGGGGATGAGCATTGCAGTTATCATCGTTGCCGCCGGACGCGGCACGCGCGCCGGAGGGGATTTGCCAAAGCAGTGGCAAGATCTGGCCGGAAAACCGGTTCTGGCCCATACACTGGCGGCCTTTGCCGGATATTCCCGGGTTCTGGTCATCCATCCGGACGACCGGGACCGGGCCTTGGCGCTGGAGACGGACGTGCGGATCGTGGCCGGGGGGGCCACGCGCGACCAGTCGGTGCGCAAGGCGCTGGAGGCATTGGCGGACAGCGGGGTGACGCGGGTGCTGATCCATGACGGCGCGCGGCCCTTCGTTTCGGCAGCGGTGGTGGACCGGGTGATTGCCGCGCTGGACCATGCGGCGGGCGCTGCCCCGGCGCTGGCGGTGACGGATGCACTTTGGACGGGCGTACAAGGTGAAGTGTCTGGCACTCAGGATCGCAGCGGGCTTTTTGCCGCGCAAACGCCCCAAGGCTTTCATTTTCCGGCGATCTTGCAGGCCCATCGTGATCATCCCGGCGGCGCGGCCGATGATGTCGAGGTGGCGCGTCGGGCCGGAATTACTGTCGCCATAGTTGAAGGCGACGCACAGAACATCAAGCTGACCTATGCCGGGGATTTCGCGCGTGGGGAGGCCATATTGAAGGATCGGTCGATGGATATCCGGCTTGGCAACGGCTATGACGTGCATGCCTTTACGGCGGGGGATCATGTCTGGCTGTGCGGGGTCAAGGTCGCGCATGACAAGGCTTTGCTGGGGCATTCGGATGCCGATGTGGGGATGCATGCGCTGACCGATGCGATCTTTGGAGCTTTGGCCGAGGGCGATATCGGCCAGCATTTCCCGCCGTCGAACCCGCAGTGGAAGGGCGCGCAAAGCCATATCTTCCTGCGCCATGCTGTCGAGCGGGCGCGGCTACGGGGGTTTGTGATTTCAAATTGCGATGTGACGCTGGTCTGTGAGCGTCCGAAGATTGGCCCGCATGCGCTGGCGATGCGGCAGGCGCTGGCGGCGATCATGGGGGTCACGGTGAGCCGGATTTCCGTCAAGGCAACGACATCGGAACGTCTGGGCTTTACCGGGCGCGAGGAAGGCATCGCGGCGCTGGCCACCGCAACCCTGGTCAGCGCATGAGCCGCCTGATCACCATCCTGTTCGGCGTGGGCTTGCTGCGCCCTGCACCCGGCACCTGGGGGTCGCTGGTGGCGATCCTGCTGGCCTGGGGCATCAACACCTACCTTGGTTTTCCGGTCATGGTGGCGGCAACGATTGCAGTGACGCTGCTGGCCTATTGGGCGATCAGCGTGGAACTGGCCGACCGTCCCGGCGCCGACCCCGGCGAGATCGTAATTGACGAGGTGGCGGGGCAATGGCTGGCTTTCCTGTTTCCCGCTGCGGCGTTCTGGGGGCGCGGGTTTGAGGGCTGGCTGCCCTACCCTGCCCCCTTGGCGGCCTTTGTGCTGTTCCGGCTGTTCGATATCTGGAAACCCTGGCTGGTGGGTCGGGCCGACCGGCGCGGCGATGCGGCGGGAGTGCTGTATGATGACCTTTGGGCCGGATTGTTCGCGGGCCTTGCATCCATCCTTGCGGCGGGGATCGCGCATGGGATCATGGCGCTATGACTCCGGCGGATCTGCTGGCAGCGGCGCGCGCAAAGGCTTGGCGTATCGCTACGGCTGAAAGCTGCACCGGGGGGATGGTGTCGGCCGCGCTGACCGATGTGGCGGGATCGTCGGATGTGTTTGACCGGGGCTTTGTGACCTATTCCAACGTCGCCAAGCAGGACATGCTGGGGGTGAAAGCCGACACTCTGGCGGCCTTTGGCGCGGTCAGTGAGGCGGTAGCGGCGGAAATGGCCAACGGGGCGCTGACGCGGTCGCAGGCGGATCTGGCAGTGTCGATCACTGGCATCGCGGGGCCGGGCGGATCTGAATTCAAGCCAGAGGGGCGGGTCTGCTTTGGGCTGGCCGCCAAGGGCATGCCGGTTCACACGGAAACGGTAGAGTTTGGCGCACAGGGTCGCGCAGTGGTGCGCAGCGCCGCCTGCGCCCATGCGCTGACACTGTTGGTCCGCGCGCTGCGCTGACGGCAATCCGACCTATTGACCCAGCACCGACCCGGTGTTGATGGAGCCGATGTTGTTGAACAACTGCCGCAGGAAACCCTGACTTTTGACGTTCGGCGTCGTCACCCGGCGCGAAATGGCAACCATCTGCCCATCGGCCAGACCATAGCGTTCGATGTTTTCGACCACGCCTTCCATAGTGAAGGTGATGGCGACGACCTGACGGTCAATCTCTTCGGGGGCCATGCCGCCGACCAGTTTGTAACGGCTTTGAACATAGAACCAGCCGACATCATTCAGCAGTCCGGCGGTCGAGGGGCGGCCAATGGTGGCGGCAACGGTTTCGCGGGTATCGCGGCCAACCTCTAACAAGGCCAGATCATCTTCGGGGGGGACATAGCCGTGATTGCGGAACTGCGTGGTGCAGGCCACCAGCACGACCAGCACCAATCCGATCAACGCGACGCGCAGATTGGACCGCCCCCGCTTGGCCGCTGCCATTGCCCGCATTCCTTGCCACTCCCTTGACGTGCCGCATAAGATCGGGCGCTCTCGTCATCCCATTCGTTTGGGGATAAAGAACTTCGGTCGCCGGTTCAAGAAAGGATCACCTTTCGTCCCGGTGCGGCGCAAATTCTAAGCGAAGAGGTGCCAGATGGCAGAGAAATCAAAATCCGCCAAGATACCCGCCAAGACTATGGCAGAAGCGCCCAAGGCGATCGGCCCGGTGGTGTTGCGGGTTGCGGCCCTGTCAGGGCGCAAGGCCACGCGGTTCCGGTTCCTGCCCGATGCAGCGGCCCGGCACGCGATGGCAAAGGATCTGGGCCTGCTGGATCTGGCAGCGCTGGACATGACCGGAGAGATCCGCCCCGAAGGCCGCGGCGATTTCCGGCTGGAGGCGCGCCTGACCGCCCGCGCCGTGCAGCCCTGTTCCGTCACGCTGGCCCCAGTGCCAGCGCGGGTTGATGAGTCGCTGGTGCGCCGCTATCTGGCCACCTTCGAATTTCCCCAAGCCGACGAGGTGGAGATTCCGGAAGATGACACCACCGAACCCCTGCCCGAGGTGATTGATCTGGCGCAGGTCGCCGCCGAGGCGCTGGCGCTGGCCCTGCCCTTGTACCCCCGCGCGGAAGGGGCCAGTCTGGGCGCGCAGGTCTTTGCCCCGCCCGGAGCCGAGCCGCTGACCGACGAAGTTCTGAAGCCCTTTGCCGGGCTGGCGGCACTGGCGCAGGCGTTGAAAAAGGATCCGCAATAGCAGGCGGGTCCGGCCCCCTGCCCGGTTGCGGACAGGGTTTTGAAAAAAGGGACCGAAGGGGCTTGCCATCGCGTCCAAAACCAGTATGTTCCGCGCCTTATTCGGGGCTTTCCGAGGGGGTCCAAACCCCTCCGAGCAAGCGCTGAAATCCTAGAAAAATCAGGGGCATGTCCCCCAACAGATCGAGATTGAGACATGGCTGTCCCTCAGAACCGAGTCACCCGTTCCAAGCGCGACATGCGTCGTGCGCATGATGCTTTGGTTGCCGGCAATCCTACCTCTTGCAGCAACTGCGGCGAGTTGAAGCGTCCGCACCATGTGTGCCCGTCTTGCGGTCATTACGATGCCCGTCAGGTTGTCGCGATCAGCAATGATGTGGCGATTGATGAGGACGCGGCGTAAGCCGCGACCTTTGTCCCGCAGCGCCTGAATGGACAGCGGAACATCACCGACCCCATCCACGGCTGAAAAGCCAGTTGTCATTTCGCTGGATTGCATGGGCGGCGACCGTGGGCCAAGTGCCGTGGTCGCCGGCTTTTTTATCTCTGCGACAGAACATCCGGACGTGCGGTTTCTGCTGCATGGTGATGAGGCGCAGATTGCACCGCTTCTGTCCAAACGTCCCGACCTTTCGGACCGCGTAACGCTGGTCCATGCGCCGCGCGCCGTGACCATGCAGGACAAACCCAGCCAGGTCATGCGCCACGGCGAGGGCACGTCGATGTGGTCCACGGTTGAGGCGATCAAGACCGGTCAGGCCACCGTCGCGGTATCCTGCGGCAACACCGGAGCACTGATGGCGGTCAGCATGATCCGTCTACGCAAGCTGCCGGGGGTAAATCGCCCGGCGATTGCCTGTTTCTGGCCCTCACGCAACAAGGCGGGGTTCAACGTGATGTTGGACGCAGGTGCCGATATCAAAGCCGATGCCGAAGATTTCATGCAATATGCGATGATGGGCGCGTCTTATGCCCGAAATGCGCTGGGCATATTGCGGCCCCGCGTCGGGCTGTTGAATGTCGGCACGGAAGAACACAAAGGCTCTGCCGAATTGAAACAGGCGCAAGAGCTGTTGCAGGCCAATACGGCGGCTGGCGATTATGATTATGTCGGGTTCGTCGAAGGCTCTGACATTCCCTCGGACCGGGTCGATGTCATTGTGACCGATGGCTTCACCGGAAATATCGCGTTGAAAACCGGCGAGGGCACGGCGCGGCTGGTGTCGGATTTCCTGCGCGACACCCTGACCTCGACCATCTGGGCCAAGCTGGGCTATTTGTTGGCGCGGCGCGCTTTTGGCCGTCTGCGTGAACGGATGGACCCGCGCCAAGCCAATGGCGGGGTGTTTTTGGGGCTGAACGGCACCGTGATCAAATCGCATGGCGGCGCGGATGAAACGGGTGTGGCCGCGGCAATTGGCTTGGCCATTCGATTGGCGCGGGCCGGTTTCATTGAACGGCTTGCAGCGCGGGTTGCATCGGCCAAAAGCTCGGGGCAGGATACCGTGGAAGCACCCGCAATGGGCGCACAGGGGAGCGAGTAATCCGCAATGACTTTGCGCGCCATCGTTAGGGGCGTCGGGCACTATTTGCCCGAACGCGTGGTTTCCAACGCCGAATTGGAAACCCTGGTCGAGACGACGGATGAATGGATCCGCTCTCGTTCGGGGATTGAACGGCGGCATTTCGCGGCTGAGGGTGAGATGACCTCGGATCTGGCGACAAAGGCGGCGCTGGCCGCTTTGGCTGATGCGGGCATGGAGGTGTCCGAGGTGGATGCCATCGTTCTGGCCACATCGACCGCCGATCTGACCTTTCCGTCGGCTGCGACCATGGTGCAGGCCAAACTGGGCATGACGCGCGGCTTTGCCTTTGATCTGCAAGCGGTTTGTGCGGGCTACGTCTATGCGCTGACCATGGCCAATGCGATGATTCTGGCTGGCCAAGCCAAAACCGTGCTGGTGATCGGCGCCGAAACCTTTTCGCGCCTGATGGACTGGAGCGACCGGACAACCTGCGTGCTGTTTGGCGATGGCGCGGGGGCGATGGTGTTGCAAGGCTCCGAACAGCCCGGAACCAATCTGGATCACGGCATCCTGTCCAGCGATCTGAACAGCGACGGGCAGTACAAAGACCTGCTGTATGTCGATGGCGGCGTCAGCACCGGGACGACCGGCCATTTGCGGATGCAGGGCAAAGAGGTGTTTCGCCATGCCATCGAAAAGCTGGCAGAGACAGCGCATCACGCCTTGGAAAAGGCCGGTCTGACCAGCGATGATGTCAATTGGATCGTACCGCATCAGGCCAATATCCGCATCATCGAAGGCACGGCCAAACGGATGCAGGTGTCGATGGACCGGGTTGTGGTGACGGTGCAAGACCACGGCAACACATCAGCCGCATCGATTCCTTTGGCGATTTCGGTGGGCAAGCAACGCGGTCAAATCAAACCCGGCGATCTGTTGGTGACCGAAGCGATTGGCGGCGGTCTGGCATGGGGATCGGTGGTTTTGCGGATGTGACCGCGGCCAAAAGCCCGATTCTTGCGCAATTTCTGACATTTTACCGTTGAATTGCGCGTCGATGCTTCGTCAGCTTCACGCGCCAAGTCACTGTTATTGACTCGCAATTTGATACCGCGCATGTTTGATCCAAAAACCGGGGGAAACAACATGAGTGAAAAAACGCTGACACGGATGGATTTGAGCGAAGCGGTGTTTCGCGAGGTGGGGCTGTCGCGCAATGAATCGGCGGATCTGGTTGAATCCGTGCTGCAAAATATGTCGGACGTTCTGGCGGCCGGTGATACCGTGAAAATCTCGTCCTTCGGGACATTTTCGGTGCGCGCCAAGACCGCGCGCGTCGGTCGCAACCCGAAAACCGGCGACGAAGTTCCGATCTCGCCGCGCCGGGTTTTGACCTTTCGGCCGTCGCATCTGATGAAAGATCGCGTTGCGGCTGGAAAAAAGAAGTAAAGGGCACCCGCGCTGATGGAAAAATCGCCTGAGGCCTTTCGCACCATCAGCGAGGTCGCGGAGGCGCTGGAGACACCGGCGCATGTGCTTCGATTCTGGGAAAGCCGGTTTCCGCAGATCCGCCCGGTGAAACGGGCGGGCGGGCGGCGCTATTACCGTCCGGCGGATGTGGCGCTGCTGACCGGCATCAAACGCCTGCTGCACGAAGAGGGCCTGACGATTCGCGGCGTGCAGAAAATTCTGCGCGAACAGGGGGTTCGCCATGTCGCCGCCCTGTCCGGTCAGGGCGATTTCGGCCACGAAGATGATGTGGACGCGCAATTGATCGCCGCCATGTCGCGCCATCCCGACGATCTGGACGACGAGGAGGAGGAGCGCCTGCCAGCGCTTCAGGCCGTGGAATCCGCGCAGGTGGTGGCGCTTGAGACGGCTTTGGCGCGGCGGGACGCCCGGGAGCAGGCAGACGCGCTTGCACAGGACGAGGGGGCCGCGCCAGAGCCTTTCGATCCCGAGGAGGAGACAGAGCCAGCCGAGAGTGCTACCCCTGACCTTGACCTGACCTTTGAAACGCTCGCATCGGCGCTGCGTACCCTGCCCCGGCCCTTGCCGGACGGGTTGCGGCAACGGTTGCGGCAGCAATCCCTGCGTCTGGAAACGCTGCGCGACCGGATGGAAGTGCTGCTTGTGGCGTCGCGCCGGTAAAAGATGCACTTTGCCGCTTGCCCCTGCGCACAAACCCGTTATGAAAGCGCCGTGTCGGGCCATAGCGCAGCCTGGTTAGCGCGTCCGTCTGGGGGGCGGGAGGTCGAGAGTTCGAATCTCTCCGGCCCGACCACTGTAAAACCGCCCGCCTGCAGCGCAGCGCGGGCGGTTTTTCATTCCGGCCAGGGGGGGCCACCACAATGACAGCCGGCGTCCTGCCTGACAGCGCGTTGCGCCAGTTGATCGTGACCGGTGCAATTGCCGCCACGCCCGCCGTGACGGATGCGCAGGTCC
>JANNBI010000524.1:0-40785 GCA_031385345.1 Paracoccaceae bacterium
GCCCGCCGCGTTGGACATATAGTAGAACCCGACATCGCGGGTCACGCGGTCCGCCGTGGAAAAGGCCAGGATCAGATAGGAATGCACGGCGGAATTGATCGCAAAGACAAAGCCGAACAGCAGCAATCCCGCGACGATCGACAGGCTAAGCCAGGGGGCGGGGGCACCAGCCACCATGGCCAGTGCGGCCAGAACCAGCGGGATCGGCACCAGCAGGGCCGCCCAGCGGATCGCGGCGGCGGTGATCGCGGCCTTTGGTTTGCCACGGGCGTTCAGCAGGCGGGGTGCGGCGGCCTGCACCGCGCCGTAGGCGATGATCCACAGCGCCAGAAAGCCGCCGATCAGAAAAAACGCCCAACGCCGCCCCTCGGGCGTGCCGTCCGACAGAACCATCTGAAAATAGATCGGCACGCCGACCACGAACCACACATCGCGCGCGCCAAACAGGAACAGACGCGCCAGCGACAGCCGGTTGATGCGCGGATCGGTGGACCGCCAGCCGGTGAATGTGGCGCCTTTGTCTTTTGTGGGCAGGCCCGTCGGCATGAAGAGTGCCACGGCGACCAGAATTACGGCCAGCACCGCCGCCATCCCCCAGATCGCCGCCTGAAACCCCGCCAGCGCCAGCAGGGCCGCGCCCAGAAAGAACCCCAACCCCTTGACCGCGTTCTTCGATCCGGTCAGCACCGCGACCCAGCGGAACAAACTGCCGTCGCCGGAAGGGGCCAGCGCCTTGACCGCCGATTTTGACGCCATTTTGGCGAGATCCTTGGCCACGCCCGACAGTCCCTGCACCGCCATGACATAGATGACGGACGCTGTGACTGACCAAGCCGGATCCAAGGCGGTCAGCGCCACCAACGCGCCGATCTGAATCAGCAGTCCGGCGTAAAGGGTTGAGGTCAGGCCGAACCGCGCGGCAATCCAGCCTGCGGCCAGATTGGTGACGATGCCCGCCACCTCGTACAGCACGAACAGATAGGCGAGTTGCAGGGGAGAGAATCCCAGCGCGTTGAACTGCAACAACACCAGCATCCGCAGCGCGCCGTCCGACAGCATGAAGGCCCAATAGGCGGCGGTGACGGCACCGTAGGCGCGCAAGGGGCGGGAGGTTTGGGGGGGCAGGCTGGTCACATCATCCCCGCGACCATGCGGGTGATGTCGGCCAGACGGCAGGCATAGCCCCATTCATTGTCATACCAGGCAAAGATTTTAACCTGCGTGCCGTTCACCACCATCGTGCTGGGCGCGTCGATGATGCAGGACCGCGGGTCGTTGGTATAGTCGGACGACACCAACTCACGCTCCTCATACCCCAGGATACCGCGCAGGGGGCCATTTGCGGCGGCGGCGAACAGGGCGTTGACCTCGGCCACCGTCGTTGAACGCTCCACCTCGAACACGCAATCGGTAAGGGAGGCGTTGAGCAAGGGTACGCGGATGGCGTGGCCGTTCAGGCGGCCGGCAAGTTCGGGGTAGATCAGGGTGATGGCCGTGGCTGATCCGGTGGTGGTGGGGATCAGGTTCATCAGCGCGGACCGGGCGCGGCGCATGTCCTTGGCGGGGCGGTCCGCGATGGTCTGGGTGTTGGTCACGTCGTGGATTGTCGTTATGGATCCGTGTCTTATGCCAAGACTTTCATGGATCACCTTGACGACCGGGGCCAGACAATTGGTGGTGCAACTTGCAGCGGTGATCAGGTTGTGCTGGGCGGGATCATAGAGGTGATGGTTGACGCCGTAGACGAGGTTCAGCGCGTCGTCCTTGACCGGGGCCGAGACGATGACCTTTGCCACCCCCGCCGCGAAATAGGGCGCGACCTTGGCCGTCGTCTTGAAAACGCCGGTGGCGTCGATCACCAGATCGACGCCGAAGGCGGTCAAAGGCAGATCCTCGATCCGCTTGGCGGCGGTCAGGGTCATGCGCTGACCTTCGATGGTCAGGCTGTCGGCATCGTGGCTGATGGCGCGGGGCCAGCGGCCATGGACCGAGTCAAACTCCAGCAACAAGGCATGTTGATCGGGGGTTCCGGCGGGATCGTTGATCAGAACGATCTGACCACCCGCCCCGGTGTCGATCAGGTCGCGCAGGGCAAGTTTGCCGATCCGGCCAAGACCGTTGAGGGCGATGCGGGGCATGGGGTTCCTTTCGGGGGGCTTTGGTCAGGTGGTCAAAGAGGTGGCGGGGTCGCCCAGATGATCGACGCGCGATTGCAACGCGACACGGCTAAGGCCGTCAAAGGGCAGGGCGGCAAAGGCCAGAATGCGGCGGCGCAATTCGGCATAGGTCTGCGCAAAGGCGAGGGCCTTTTCCGCCTGAGTTCCCGTGGCCTTGACCGGGTCAACCAGCCCCCAATGGCCGGTTATGGGCTGACCTTGCCAAGGCGGGCATTCCTCGTTCGCGGCGAGGTCGCAGACGGTAAAGACGAAATCCATCACCGGGCCGTCGGGGGCTTCGAATTCCGACAGATGTTTGGCGCGCAGGTCATCGACGGCGTGGCCATTGCGGGCCAAGACCTCCAGCGCGAAGGGGTTGAGCTGGGTGTTGGGCTTCGTTCCAGCCGAAAAGGCGTGAAATTTCGCCGGGGCCAGATCGCGCAGCAGCGCCTCGGCAAAGATGGAGCGGGCGGAATTGCCGGAGCAGATGAACAGGACGTTGAAGCCTGACGGGGCAGCGGTCATGGCGGGATCCTTCTGGATTTGCGGCATCAGGTCGGGACGGCTGCGACCGATGTCGTGGACAAAATAGGCGGCAAGGGCGGCGGCGGCGGGTAGATCAACGCAATACAAGATCGCGCGCCCGTCGCGGCAGGACCGGATAAGGCCGGCGGTTTCCAGCAGGCCAAGATTGCTGGACAAGGTGTTGGGGCGCATGGCCAGCGCCGTCGCAATGTCACCCGCGCGCACGCCATGCGGCGCATGGCGCATCAGCAGGCGGAAGATGGCGAGGCGGCCATCATGCCCAAGGGCGGAAAAGGCGCGGAGGGCGGCTGTTGTTTCCATGATTCTAGAATAGTGGAATTGAACGGAGGTGGCCAGTGAAGGTTTTGTGACAGGGGCCTGGGAGAGAGGATTTTGGTGGATATTTCCAATAGTCTGGAACAAGGCTTGACCGGATCCTGCGTCCGGGTAGGATATTTCTATGGATATAGAAATAGCGGCGCATCAGTTGGACTCACTGGGCAATCCGACGCGGCTGCAAATCTTTCGTCTGCTGGTGCGGGCGGGTCGTACCGGGCTGCCCGTAGGCGGGTTGCAGGCGCGGATGGGGATGGCGGCGTCAACCCTGTCGCATCATCTGAAACGGTTGATCGCGGCGGGGCTGGTCACGCAGGAACGCAGCGCCACGACGCTGGTTTGCCGCGCCGCCTATCCCGAAATCGCGGCGCTGGTGGGGTACTTGCAGGCGGAATGCTGTGCCGATGCGCCGCGCGATGTTTGACGGCAGGGGCGCGTGTCCCGACCCGTTTTTGCGATGCAGGTCAGGGACATGACCCGATTGGATCTGCGCGGGCAGGGGGTGGTTTCGGCGCTGGGAATCGTGCAGATCTTTGCCTGGGGGTCGACCTATTACCTGCTGGCGGTGCTGGCAGAGCCGATCCTGCGCGACACCGGCTGGGCGCGGCTGGGGGTGATGGGGGGGCTGTCGCTGGGGCTGCTGGTGGCGGGACTGGCGGCGATGCGGATCGGGCGGCTGATCCAGCGCCACGGGGGGCGCTGGGTGATGGGTGGGGCGATGGCGCTGCTGGCGCTGGGGTTGGCGATCTTGGCCGTCGCGCCCAATCTTGCGGTTTATGGGCTGGGCTGGGCGGTTCTGGGGCTGGGCATGGGGGCGGGGTTGTATGACGCGGCGTTTTCCACGCTGGGGCGGATCAAGGGCGCGCAGGCCCGTCGCGCCATCAGTCAATTGACGCTGTGGGGCGGTTTTGCCAGCACGGTGTGTTGGCCGATTTCGGCTGTGCTGGTCGAGGCTTTGGGCTGGCGCGGCACCTGTTTGGTCTATGCGGCGCTGCATCTGAGCGTGACGCTGCCGCTGTGCCTGATCGGGATTCCACGATTGCCTGCGGAAGAGGTGGCGGCGGCGTCGGAAGCGGTGCTGACCCCTCTTGGGCGGCGGTTCTGGATATTGGCAACGGCGGGCACGGCTATCAGCCTGCTGGTGACGATCCTGTCGGTGCATCTTTTGGCGCTGTTGCAGGCGCAGGGGCTGAGTTTGGCGGCGGCGGTGGCGATGGGCGCGGTGATCGGGCCGTCGCAGGTCGGCGCGCGGCTATTCGAGATGGTCCTTGGCAGCAGGGCGCATCCGGTCTGGACCATGCTGGCCGCGACGGGGCTGATGGCGGTCGGGGTGGCGGGGCTGACCACGGCGCTGCCGGTGGCGGCGTTGCTGGTGGCTTATGGGGCGGGCAATGGCATCTGGTCGATCGCGCGCGGGGCGCTGCCGCTGGTGCTGTTCGCGCCCGACAACTATGCCGTGATCATGGGGCGGCTGGCGATGCCAGCGCTGCTGGCGGCGGCTTTGGCCCCGGTTCTGGGGGCGGCGATGATCGATCGGCTGGGGGCAGGGGCGAGTTTGCAGATCCTTGCGGCGCTGGCGCTGGTGCCGGTTGGGGCGGCGGTTATGCTGTGGCGGGACATGCGGGGTTGAGGGTCAGCCGCGCAGGTGCCTTTCGGCCAGAATTGGGGAATGATCGCTGGGACGGAGGTCACGGAACCTTTGGCGCGGGTCCGGGGCGCGGGGCGATGGCAATTTGCCATGACTGGCGGCGTTCACTCGTCCTGAAACCCGGTCGGGATGCGGCGGCTGTGGTCTGGGGGCAGCCCAGCCTCGGCCAGCAAATCCCCGGCCATGGCATCGGCATTGACCCCGGCCTGCGACACTTGACGCCAGATCTCGCGCACGGCGGGGGCAAGGCGCGGCTCGGTCACGGCGCGGGCGGTGTGCAGCCAGATCGCCAGCCCGTCGCTGCTGTCATAGGCGCGCTGTTTGCGCAGAGCGGCGATCTTGGTCTGGGTGGCGTTGGTAAAGCGGGTCAGGGCGGCGGGTTTCCACTGCGCCAGATCGTACAGATCCAACCCTTCTGCGCGGTAGGACACCGCCCAGAACTGCGCAGTGGCGGCATGGCTGTCTAGGATATGGCGCTTGGCCGAGGCCAGTTTGTCGGCCATGGCCTGCGCCGCGTCGATCAGGGCCAGCTTGGCCTTTTCATCCTGCCAGTTGCTGAACATCGCGTTCCCCCCTGTCGCCGTTATGGCGGGGAATGGGGTCAAGGAAAACAGGCATTTGCCCGGCGGGGGATCAGCTTGCGTGAAGCGGCCCCTGATGCACCGGTTTTCCGGCCACCCAGACCGAATGAACGGCGCGGTCATCGCCCAGCATGATGGTCGGAAACAGGGCCTGCCATAGATCGGCGGCGCGGGTGACGGCCTGCGCGATGGCGGGGGTGGAATGCAGGTCGATCACCACAAGATCGGCCTCCAGCCCCGGGGCGATATTGCCGATCTGGGTGTCGGCATGCAGGGCGCGGGCCGAGCCGACGGTGGCCAGCCACCACAGTTGCGCGGGGTGCAGGGCATGACCGCGCAGTTGTGCCACCTCATACGCCGCAGCCATGGTGCGCAGCATCGAAAATGACGACCCGCCGCCGGTGTCCGTGGCCAGACCCACCCGCTGACCGGCAGAGGTCAGCCCGGCCATGTCAAACAACCCCGAGCCGATGAAGGTGTTGGAGGTCGGGCAATGGATCAGGGACGCATCCACCTCGGCCAGACGGGATTTTTCGCGGTCTTGCAACCAGATGGAATGGCCATAAAGCCCGCCTTTGCCCAGAAGGCCATGCGCCTCATATGTGTCCAGATAGTCGCGGGCATCGGGGTACAGGGATTTGACCCAAGCGATTTCATCCAGCTGTTCGGACAGGTGGGTTTGCATCAGACAGCCGGGATTTTGCGCCCAAAGCGCGCCAAGGGCCGACAGCTGATCCGGGCTGGAGGTTGGGGTAAACCGCGGCGTGATCACGTAGGACGCCCGGCCCGTGCCGTGCCATTTGGCAAGCAATTCCGCAGATTGGTCATAGGCGGTCTGGGCAGTGTCGCGCAGCCCGTCCGGTGCGTTGCGGTCCATGCAGGTCTTGCCCGCCCAGACCCGTTGATTGCGCGCGGCGGCGGCGTTGAAAAACGCATCCACGCTGGCGGGATGGATCGTGGCATAGCTGCAAACCGAGGTTGTGCCGTTCGACAGGGTCAGGTCGAAATAGCGCGCGGCGACGGTCTGGGCATAGGCGGGATCGGCAAAACGCATCTCTTCGGGGAAGGTGTAGAGGTTCAGCCAGTCGATCAGCCGCTTGCCCCAAGACGCGATGATCGCGGTTTGCGGGTAATGTGCATGGGCGTCGATGAATCCTGCGGAAATCAGGTGCTGGCCATAGTCGGTGACGCGCGCGCGAGGATGGGCGCGGCGCAGATCGGCCCCGTCCCCCACCGCGACGATGCGGCCCTGATCCACCAGCACGCCGCCCCGCGACAGATGCCGCGCCGCTTCCGGACCTTCAGCAAAGGGATCGGCAGCAAAGGACAGAACCTGTCCCAACAGTAGATCGGCCATTCAACACTCCACTTCGCTTTGGTCACTAGACTAAAGCTTTCTGACTTTCTGGTAAATTTCCGACTTCCCCCTGTTTCCTTGAAACAGCTTTCGCTAAGGATGGACAATCCTTGGGGGTGTCCGATGGCCGATGATCTGTTTCAGATGGACGAAGAGGAGCTGGACGCACCCCGCGTCGCCGCCATTCTGGAGGCGATTTCCGCGCAGGATGCGGCGCGGATCAGTGAATTGCTGGAACCGCTGCACGCCGCTGACATTGCCGACGTGCTGGAACAGATCAGCTCTGCCGAGCGGGGGGCGTTGTTGCGCCTGTGGTCCGGCGAGATCGACGGCGAAATCCTGTCCGAAATCGACGAGGCGATCCGCGAAGAGGTGATCGACGCGCTGCCCGATTCCGTGGTGGCCGAAGCCATGCGCGAGTTGGACACCGATGACGTGGTGGACATTCTGGAGGATCTGGACGCCGAGGGGCAGGGCAAGATCCTGAACGCGCTGGAAATGATCGACCGTCTGGCGGTTGAACAGGCGATGTCGCTGCCCGAAGATTCCGCCGGCCGTCTGATGCAGCGCGAGGTGGTGGTGGCCCCCGAACATTGGACCGTGGGCGAGGCCATCGACTTTCTGCGCGAGGCGCAGACCCTGCCGGACCAGTTTTATCATGTCATCCTGATCGACCCGCGGATGAAACCCGTGGGCTATGTCACGCTGGGCCGGGTTCTGTCGGCGCGGCGCGATGTGCCGTTGCGCGACCTTGCCGAGGACAGTTTCCGCACGGTTGAGGCGACCGATCCGCAGGGCGATGTTGCCTATATGTTCAACCAGTACCACCTGATTTCCTGTCCGGTGGTCGATGGGGCGGGGCGGTTGGTTGGGGTGATCACCATCGACGACGCGATGAACGTACTGGACGAGGAACATGAAGAGGACATGCTGCTGCTGGCCGGGGTGGGCGAAGAAGCCTCGATCTCGGACGGGGCATGGGAGACGGCCAAGCAGCGCCTGCCCTGGCTGGTGATCAACCTGTTTACCGCCAGCCTGTCGGCGCTGGTGATCACCCAGTTTGAAGCGACCATCGTGGCGGTTGTCGCCTTGGCGGCGCTGATGCCCATCGTCGCCTCGACCGGGGGGATCGCGGGGACACAATCGCTGACCGTGGCGGTTCGCGCCTTGGCGACGCGGGATCTGACGCAGGCCAATGCGCGGCGCGTGGTGCGGCGTGAATTGGGGGCGGGGGTGTTGAACGGGCTGGGGCTGGCGCTGATCCTGGGTTGCGCGGGCGGGCTGATGTTCTGGGATGCGCGGCTGGGTCTGGTGCTGGGCATCGCGATGATCGTCAATCAGGTGGTGGCGGCATTGGGCGGGGTGCTGGTGCCCCTGACGTTGGAGAGGTTCGGGCTGGACCCGGCCTTGGCCAGCGGCACCTTTGTGACCACGCTGACCGATGTGATGGGGTTCTTTGCCTTTCTGGGGTTGGCGTCGGTGATGCTGGTATGAACGATCTGGCCGCCGTCAAAGCCGAAGCGCGCAAGGCGGCTTTTGCGGCGCGCAAAGTGGCCTTCGCGCGCGGTCAGGGGCAGGCGGCGGAGTTGCTGGCCGATTATCTGGGCCGGTTTGGTGGCAAGCCCCTGTCCGGCTATATGCCGATGCGCACCGAGATTGACCCGCTGGCCGCCATGACTGCGCATCTGGGGCCGGTCTGTGTGCCGGTGATCATCGGCAAGGGCCTGCCCTTGAAATTCCGGCAATGGAGCCCGGAGGCGGCAATGGTGCCGGGGGAATTTGGCGCGCTGATCCCAGCCGAGGGGCTTTGGAACGACCCCGAGGTGCTGATCGTGCCGCTGCTGGCCTTTGACGCGCGCGGTTATCGGCTGGGCTATGGTGGCGGGTTTTATGACCGCACGCTGGAGGGGCTGCGGGCCAAGCGTCCAACCTTTGCCGTGGGCTTCGCCTTTGGCGCGCAAGAGGTGGACGAGGTGCCGACAGAGCCGACCGATCAGCGGTTGGACGCGGTGGTGACCGAGGTGGGGCTGCGGGAGTTTTAGGGGGGCTTGCCCCCCACCCCGATCCCCTCCCCTCGAAAAGGGAGGGGAGGTGCCTTTGCGGGCAATCAGGTGCGGCCCAATTCGATTGAGATCAAATTTGGCAAGACAGCGGATTTTCCGCCGTCCCCGCTATTTCGCAATATTCTCGTCGCGCACGAACATGTTGCCCCAGGCGCGGTCGATCAATTCGGGTGTCATCTGATAGGCGATGCCTTCGAAATCGCAGATCGAGATCATCTGGTCGATCAGGAACACCGGCTGATAATTGGCGAAATTGTTGTTGATGGTCGGGTACTTGACCTTCAGCATATAAATCAGCGCCTCTTCGTTCAGGGGCATCTGTTTCTTGCGGGCCACCATCGCGAAAATCTTCAGAAAGTTTTCCTGGTTCGGGCCATCGACCTTGATTTTGAAGAAGATCCGCCTCAGGGCCGCGCCGTCGAAAATCTCGTTCGGGTGGAAGTTGGTGGAAAAGATCACCAGCGTGTCGAACGGCACAGTGAATTTCTCGCCCGATTGCAGGGCGAGGATGTCGCGGGATTCTTCCAGCGGCACGATCCAGCGGTTGACCAGCTTTTGCGGCGGTTCGGATTGGCGGCCAAGGTCGTCAACGATGAAAATTCCGCCCGAGGATTTCAGCTGCAACGGCGCCTGATAAGTGCGCGCGACCGGGTTGTATTTCAGGTCCAGCATGTCCAGCGTCAATTCGCCCCCGGTGATCACCGCCGGGCGGTCGCAATAGACATAGCGGTTATCGTACCGGTTGCCAGACCGGCGGATGGCATTGGGGTCTTCGACCTGTTCCTGCGCGGCGGAATGCACGATCGGGTCATAAACCGAGATCACCTGACCGGAATATTCAATGGCGCGCGGCACATAGATCTTGTCACCCAAGGCGGCGCGGATGCCGTTGGAAATACTGGACTTTCCATTGCCAGGCGGGCCGTACATCAGGATCGACCTGCCGGACGTAACCGCCGGGCCAAGGTTGCCGATCAGGTCGGGCGGTAGGATCAGATGGCCCATGCCGCGCATCAGCTCCTCTCGCGTCATTTTCATGTTGCGCACCGACTGGCGCTTCATCTGCTGGGCGTAGTGATCCATCGGCACTGGCACCGCGCCGTAATATTCCGACTGCGACAGGGCATCCAGCGCGCGGGATTTTCCCAGATCGGTCAGCTGGTAGCCCATCTCGTTGCCCGAGGTGGCGTGCAGAGTACCGGTGGCTTCCAGCATGCGTTGGGTGCGGGCCAGATCGACCAGTTCCTGCGTCAGCTGGACCGGCAGGCAGATGGATTTCGACAAAGACGACACCAGATCCTGATTGGTGCGGAACATGGTTTTCAGCAGGATGTCACGCAGCATAACGGTGTTGATGCCGACCTCTGCCAAAGAGCGCGGCATGGGCGGGGGCGTGACGCCCAGATTTGCTTGCATGTTCATTTCGGATCCCACCTAGAACGAGCCGTCGCAGCGCGGATGCGCGACGGGCATTTCAGGCAGGATGCCTTAGAAAACTGGCAGGAATTGGGCGAAAAGATAAAAGATCAATGTTCCGGCCAGCGCCAGACCCATCGGGAAATCCTTGTTGGTCCAAGAGGCCCAATCGGATGTGGCGGCGCGAAAGGCCGGGATGGCGCGGGCCAGACGGTGCGCGGCAAAGGCCCCCAGCAGGCAGGCGGCATAAAGCGCTGCGATCAGCCGCAGATTGCCGCCGATGAAGAACGGCGCCATGGCGGCGGCGAATTTCGCATCCCCCGCCCCGACAAGTCCCGCTGCATTGGCGATGAAGCCGACGGCCAGCACCACGGCCGCCAGCGCCCAGCCAAAGGCCCAAGCCTTGAACGGCAGCGGTGTCAGAAGCACGGCCAAAAGCCCGACGACCAGCCAGACCGCCAACAGGGCCATGACGGCCTTGTTGGGGATCTTCATGAATTTCATGTCGGACCACGATACCCAGATGCCGATGGCCAGCACGAAGGGCAAAAACATCAGAAGGGTGGAATTGGCCAAGCTTAACCCTCCAGCGCCGCAAGGCTGCGGGCGGCAGCTTCGAAATATTGCGGGTGGGTGTCGATGGATTCCTGCAACAGCCGCTTGCCGACCGAGGTGTCACCCTTTTTGATCGCCGCCAGCGCCATGGTGTACAGCAGTTCCGCCCGTTCGGTCTGGGTCATATCCACCACGGGCAATTCGTATTTGCCTTGGGTGGCGCGGGCCAGAACAAGGTTGTTCTTGGCGGTGAACATGCCGGAATCATAGGTCAGCGCCTCGATGAACAGCTTTTCGGCGCCCTTGGCGTCGCCGCGCGTCAGTTTGGAGAAGCCCCAGTTGTTCAGCACCCCGGCGGGTTTGGTGGTCAGCCCGACCGCGATTTCATAAAAGCTGTCCGACTTGCCCCAGTCCTTGTTGCTGTCGGCAACCATCGCTTCAAGACGGTAGCGTTCAAAGGTCTCAAAGGTCGGCGGGATCAGGTTCAACTCGGCCGTGGCCCCGGCCCAATCATTGCTGCGGATCAGCGCATCGGCCAACGCCACGCGGTCATTGTTGGTGCCTTCGGGCGAGGCGAGGACTTGGCGCCAGACCGAAACGCCTTCGGTGGTCTTGCCCGCGCGGATCAGCGACTTGGCCAAACCGCGTTTCAGATCAATACGTTCGGGGTTTTGCTGCGAGGCACCGGCGAAATAGGCCACGGCCTCTTCGGGGTCGCCCACGGTCAGCATCAGGTCGTTCAGGTTGCTTTCGTCAATGACGTTCACATCCTTCAACGCCTCTTGCACCTGCTGGTCGCTGCCGCCACAGGCGGAAAGCACAAGGCTGCCCAAAAGGGCGGTTGTCAACATAAGGGAGTGGCGCATGTGCCGGTCCTGACTGATCTGCCTGTTGCGACCGGTTGTCCTAAAGTTCGGTCAGAAGGACGGACTGACCGTCATCTTCGCGCAACAATTGATACACCGGTTCTTGGTCTTGCTCGGGGTCACCATAGACCGGGGCTTCCAGCAGCGCGATAGCCAGTTGCAGATTTTCACGGATGGAGTCCGTTTGGCCACTGTCCAAGGCGAAAGCTTGCTGAAAGACCAGCTTGGCCTCGCCGTATTTGCCTTGTTCCATCAGCACGACGCCCAGATTGTTCAACGCGGGCACAAATTCGGGTTCGATTTCCAAGGCGCGGCGCAGCACCTGTTCGGCCTGACCCAGACGTTCCAGCTTCAGATTGGCCGAGCCGATTGCCGACAGCACATCGGCGTTGATCCCCTGTTCCGAGGCGGCGCGCAGATAGGCCTTCAGGGCCAGTTCGTATTCCCCCGCCGCCATCATCCGGTGGCCGACGGTCAGCCCATCCTGAGCGGCGCGGCGGCCATCGGCGGCGGGCGGGGCATTGTCGGGATTGGACAGGCCAGATGCGCCAAATCCGCCTGTGGATTCACAGGCGGACAAGGGCCCCAAACACAGGCCAAGGCAAAGAAGTCTGGACAGCACCTAGGGCTTAGCCCCCTCCACCAAGATTCTGCACCACACCGTAGATCGACGGCCCGATCAAAATGATCAGCAAAGGCGGTAGCGTGAACAGCATAGTGCCCAAGGTCAGCTTGGTCGGCAAGGTGTTTGCCTTTTCTTCGGCCCGCATCACCCGTTTGTCGCGCATTTCGGCGGAATAGACCCGCAAGGCATCGGCAATCGAGGTGCCGTAGGTGGCCGATTGCACCAAGGTTGTCACGAAAGACGACACATCCGAGATGCCGACGCGTTCGGACATGTCTTTCAGCACCTGCGCGCGTTCCTTGCCGGCCTTGACCTCTTGCGCGACCATATCGAATTCATCGGCCAGCGCGGGATAGCCGGCGCGGGCTTCTTTGGCGACGCGGTTGATCGACTGGTCCAGCGATTGCCCGGCCTCGACGCAGACCAGCATCAGGTCCAAGGCGTCAGGAAAGCCTGCCACAATCTCGGCCTGACGGGCCTGAAGGCGGCGCTGCACCCAGTATTGCGGCAGGTAATAGCCTGCAGCGCCGGGACCGACCGTGACCATGATCAGGAATTGGGTCGAAACCTCTTGGGTGGCGGACATGACGAAGGCGTAAAACACACCAAGGGCCAGAAATCCCAGACCAAAGGCAAATTGGGCAAAGTGGAACATCCGCACCGCGTTCTTCGCGGAATAGCCGGCACGCAGCAGTTTCAGCCGCGCAGCCGACATGGATTCCACGTCCTGCGGTTCCAGGAAATGGGCGTATTTTTCCAGCTTGTCGTTCTTTTCACCGCGCCGCAACGCCGCGGGCAGGATCGAATCCTTTTCCGAGGTTTTCTGCCGCAGAGCTTTGACCTTGTCGAACGGTTCGGCCTTTTTCTTCAACAGCGTTGGCAAGACCAACACGATCATTAGCAAGCCCAGGAACCCAAGCACAAAAAGCGGGCCCAATGGTCCCAGTTTCTGCACAAGAAGGGCGTTGAGAGAGGTAAGCATTTCCATGGTTCCGCATCCTATACTTTGATGTTGACCATCATTTTCATGAAAATCACGTTGATCACCAGGAAGGCCGCAACAATCAGCGCCGCCGGAATGAAGGCGGGGGTTTCTTTGACCGCGTCAAAGTAAGTTGGCTGCACCAGCATGATCATGACCAGTGCGCCGATCGGGAAGGCCGACAGGAACATGCCGGACCATTTCGCCTCGGCGGTGATGGCCTTGACGCGGCGGAACAGTTTGAACCGGGCGCGGATCACCTTGGACAGACCTTCGAGGATCTCGGCCAGATTGCCGCCCGAGGTTTGCTGAATGGTCACGGCCACCGCCAGAAAGCGCAAATCCTGGCTATCGACACGTTCGGCAAAGGCTTTCAGGCTTTCGGCCACGTCGCGGCCATAGGCGGCCTCGTCCGCGATCATGCCAAATTCCGACCCCAAAGGATCCGGCACTTCCTTGGACACAATGCCAATAGAGGCGGAAAACGGATGGCCGACGCGCAGGGACCGCACCATCAATTCCACCGCGTCCGGAAGCTGTTCGTTCAGCATTTCCATCCGCTTTTTGGCCTTTTTGTTGATCCACATATAGACCCCGCCGATGCCCATGCCGATGGCCAGCACGATGCGCACCGGGGTCGGCGCCGAGGTGCCGATGGTCAGGCCCAGATAGGCAAAGATGCAGACCCCGACCATGATCATCAGCAATTGCTGCGGCGAAAAGGCGATATTGGCCTTTTGCGCCTTGGTGGCCAGGATCGAATACAGGGGAATGCCGCGCGCATTCATGTGCTGGCCCATTTCCTTACGGAGTTGTTCCAGAACGGCCTCGCGGCTGTGGTTTTTTTCCAGCAGGGCCAAACGGCGGCTCATCCGGTTGTTCAGACTGATCGACTTGCCAAAGATGGTCAGGTACAGGCCCTCGACCAGCGCGATGACGGCGACGAAGATCAGGATATAGATCAGCGGTGCGGCAGAGATTTGCATGGCGGCCCCTTAGGCAATCGGTTCGTAGATGGAGGCGGGCAGATCAAAGCCCCACTGGCGGAAGCGTTCGGAATAATAGGACCGCACGCCGGTGGCATTGAACCGGCCGATGATCTTGCCATTGGGTTCGACCCCAAGGCGTTCGTAACGGAACACTTCCTGCATCGAGATCACCTCGCCCTCCATGCCGGTGATTTCGGTGATGGACACCATCCGGCGCGAGCCGTCTTGCAGACGCGAGGCCTGCACGATCAGGTTCACAGCCGAAGAGATCTGGCTGCGCACGGCCTTCAGCGGCATCTCGATACCGGCCATAGCGACCATGTTTTCCAGACGCGAAATACCGTCGCGCGGGTTGTTGGCGTGGATCGTGGTCATGGATCCGTCGTGGCCGGTGTTCATGGCCTGCAACATGTCGATAACTTCCTCGCCGCGGGTTTCGCCCACGATGATCCGGTCCGGGCGCATCCGCAGCGCGTTGCGCAGACAGTCGCGCTGGGTGACGGCACCCTTGCCTTCGACGTTCGGCGGGCGGCTTTCCATTCGGCCCACATGGACCTGTTGCAGCTGCAATTCGGCGGTGTCTTCGATGGTCAGCACGCGTTCATCGTCGTCGATAAAGGACGACAGGGCGTTCAGCGTGGTGGTCTTGCCCGAGCCTGTACCGCCCGACACGATGATGTTCAGACGGCAGGACACGGCGGCCTGAAGATACAGCGCCATCTCGTCGGTAAAGGCGCCGAATTTCACCAGATCGTTGATGCCAAGCTTTTCCTTCTTGAATTTCCGAATGGAAACAAGGCTGCCGTCCACCGCCACCGGCGGCACCATGCAGTTGAAACGGCTGCCATCGGCCAGACGTGCGTCGCAATAGGGGTTCGATTCATCGACCCGGCGACCCACGGCGGACACGATCTTGTCGATGATGCGCAGCAGGTGGCGTTCGTCCTTGAAGGTGATGTCGGTCAAGGTCAGCTTGCCGCCACGTTCCACAAAAATGCGGTTCGGGCCGTTGACCAGAATGTCGTTGATGGTTTCATCTTTCAACAAGGGTTCCAGCGGGCCAAGGCCCATCACCTCGTCGTAGAGTTCCTGAAACAGCTGGGCGCGGTCCTCGCGGTTGAGGTTGGCCGACATCTCGTCCAGGGCTTCGGTCGAGATTGCGGCAATCTCGGCCTTCAGATTGGCCTCGGTCGCGGTTTCAAGCGCGGCAAGGTTCAGGTTGTCCAAAAGACGTTTGTGCAACTCGCCCTTCAACTCGCCAATGCGGGCCTTGCGCTTTTGCTCTTTGTCGGCAGCGGCGGCTTCGGCAGGGGGGCGGGGCGGTGGCGCAGAGGGGCGCAGGGAATTGGCGGGTTTGGGGCTGACCGAAGTCCCAGAGGCCGCGACATGCGCCACAGGGGCCAATTTCTGGCCCGGCACAGCAGTTTCTGGTTTCTTGAAACGTGAAAACATCATTTCCCCCGGGGATAATCAGGACTTAGCGCTTGGCGGCTTCGGCGGCCTTGTTCAGGTCGTAAAGCGACTTGGCCAGCTTTTGCAGTTCTTTACGCAGCGGATTCTTGGCCGCTTGTTCGGCCATCGGCAGGCCGTGATCGTTGGCTTGGGTCACCTGGTCGCCGCCATCGGGCAAAGACACCTCGATCGCGATGTCCAAAGATTCGGCCATGCGTTTGACCCGGCCCTTGGCTGCCAGATCGGTAAAGCGCGGGGCGCGGTTCAACACGAAGCGCAGTTTTTCATGCGGCAGCGCTTCGGCCTTCAGGGCGCGCACAAGCCGCAAGACATTCTGGGCCGAACGCAGATCCAGTTCGATCAGCGCGAAATACACATGGGCGCGGGTCAGGACGGTTTCGGTCCAGGCCACGATGGTTTTGGGCATGTCGATAACGACATAATCGAAATTCGCCCGGGCCATGTCGATGATCCGGCCGATATCTTCGGGGGTCACGATGTCCAGCGGCAGCATATCCGAGGGCGCGGTCAGCACATGCAGTTTGTCGTTGAAGGTCAGCATGGCCTGCAACAACTGATCGCTGTCGGAATTGGCGGTGTCGGACAGAAGTTCGAATACGCCTTCTTTGCGCGGCAGATCCAGATAGGTCGCCGCCGAGCCATATTGCAGGTCCAGATCCAGCAGACAAACGCGCGGGGCGTCTTTGTCTTTGGCGACGGTTGCCAGTTCCCAGGCCAGATTTGCGGCGAAGGTTGACGCGCCAACCCCGCCAGCAAGGCCGTGGACCGGCAACACAACGCCGTCGCGGTCGCCTTTGGCTTTGAATTTCGGGGTTTGCACGGCCAGATCGGGGTCCGGCTCTGCCGGGGCGTTGGCGACCACGGGGGCGGCCAGCGGTTCGGCAGAGGGGGCCTTGGCACGGGCAATCGCCTCGTGCAGGGCGCGGGCGGGCAGGGGATAGGGCACGAAATCATCCGCCCCCAAGCGCAGGAGCTGGTGCAGCGCCATCGGGCTGATCTGATCGGCAATCAGGATGACCTTGATCGCCTGCTTCTTGGCCAAGGCCACGATTTCGGTGATCAGGGGAAGATCGGCCTCATCCTCGGCATTGACGGCGATGGCGACGAATTTCAGCGCGGCGGCTTCGGGTTGGCTTAGGAAATCCTGCGCATCCTCAAAGGTCAGATCGCCCCAGGATTCGCCCATCTCCAGTTCCATGTCGTCGATCAACACGTCGAAATTCTGCACATCGCGTGAAATCGTACACGCCAAGATCGGCGCGGGTTCGGGCTGAAGATTTGCAACACTCGTCATTGTTCGTTCCTTCCAAGGCTTGGCCCAGATCCCTGCAACCCGCCTTTTTTGGCGTCACGGCAAGGAACCCCGGATCAATAGAATCCCCGGCATGGTCCCACTTGGCGTCAAGATGCCCGCAGAACTGGGCGAGATTGGGGCTAAAAGATCGTCAATCTGCGGTTTTTCTTCAAGAAATGCGAAAAAAGGAAACGCGGAAAGCCGGGCTTTCCGCGTTTTTATCACCAATTGGACGCTTTGGGCAGATCAGCCGCCGGTGCCAGCCGGATCGACCTCGGTTTTGACCGCGGTATTGGCCGGATGGATGCGGGTGGCACCTTCGACATATTCGCGGAACACGACCTCGATATATTTGCCGTTGATCAAAGAGGCGGTGCCACCGACAAAGCCCGTCACTTCGGTCACGGTGCGGCGGTTGGCCTGTTCGGGGCCTTGGGAATTGACCACCGGCTGGGTTTCGCCAAAGGACGCCACCGCTTCCAGACGAGAGCGCGAAATCCCCTTGGAGGCGAAATAGGACACCACAGCCTGCGCGCGGCGCAGACCAAGCGATTTGTTATAGGCGTTGGACCCGACCAGATCGGTATGGCCATAGACGCGGAACCGAACCTCGGGGAATTGCGCGATCCAGGTGGCCTGACGCGACAGGATCGCGGCGGCCTCGGGCGTGATGGTAGAGGTGTTGAACGGGAAGGTGATGGTTGACGGCACCTCGGCGGCGAACCGGCCTTGCAGGGCGACGGTGGCATCCAATTCGCCCATCATCACCAAAGAGTTGTTCATCGTCGGCGTGCCGAAGGCACCTTCATCAACCTCGGCCCCGGCTTCGTTGTTGAAGTCGTTCCAAGTGTCGGTGCAGGCCCCAAGGGACAACAGGGACAGGGCGGTGATGGACAGAAGTTTCAGGGTCATGCCGTTACTCCATCACATAGCCATAGGCGCCGGAAAAGTCCTGCCGCGCCACTTCGCCAGCGCCGCCCTTTTGCTTGCCCGCAGTCTGGCCAAACAAGAACAGCTCTTTTTCCGAGGGGATACGGATGCGGTCGGTCGGCAGGGCCAGCGCGTCGCCACGGGTCGGCGTGACCAGATGCGGCGTGACGATGATCACCAGTTCTGACTGCGCACGCTGATAATCGGCGCTGCGGAACAGCATGCCAAGGATCGGAATATCGCCCAGCCATGGCACCTGACCATTCAGATCGCGGAAGTCATCCTGCAAAAGACCAGCGATGGCAAAGCTTTCGCCGTCGCGCATTTCCACCGTGGTCGAGGTTTCGCGGCGTTTGAAGGCGTTGATCGTAACGCCCCCGGTTTGCAGCGTGGTGGTGCTGTCGATCGAGGAGACAGCGGCGTTGATCGCAAGGTTGATCAGGTCGCCGTCAACGACGGTGGGGGTAAAGTTAAGCTCTACCCCGAAGGGTTTGTATTCGACGGAAATCGTGCCGTCGCCGTTGGACACCGGGATCGGATATTCGCCGCCGGCCAGAAATTTCGCCTCTTGGCCGGACAAGGCGGTCAGGTTGGGTTCGGCCAGGGTGCGCACAACGCCTTTGGATTCAAGCGCTTCGAGCAAGACTGCGAATTCCAGCGATCCTGCGGTGAAGCCAAGGGCAAAGCCGCCTTCGGTGCCCGCAGGCGAGGTGGCCCCGGTGTCGATGCCATTGCCGGGGTCCAGCCAGGTGCCGGTTTCGCCTTGAATGCCGACCGAATTGCCGCCCGACACCGCAAGGGAGGAGGAGAGCGATTTGGAGACCGAGCGCTGCATTTCGGCAAAGCGGACCTTCAGCATCACCTGCTGGGTTCCGCCGACGCTCATCAGGTTGGAAACCCGGTCGGGCGCATAACGGTTGGCCAGATCCAGCGCGCGGTCGAGTTTGACCGCCGACGACACCACGCCCGACAGCACGATGCCGTCATTGGCGGTGCGCACTTCGATATTTTCGCCCGGAAGGATTTGTTGCAGGCGTTCCTTGAACTCGGCAATATCCGGGGTGACATGAATCTCGACGTTCGAGATCAGTTTGCCATCCGGCGACAGCAGGGTCATCGTGGTGCGACCCGGTGTGATGCCAAGGATGTAAATGGATTTGTCCGACAAGGTGGAAATGTCAGCGATGCCGGGGTTGGCGATGGACAGCTCTGCAAAGGGCGTGTCGCTTTCAACCACGATTGCCCGGTTCATCGGCACCGAAAGGGGCGCCGAAGCGGTCCCCTTCATCACCGTCAGAGATTCCGCATAGACAAATTGGACCGGCAGACTGGACAAGGCCAGCCCAACAAGTCCAGCCTTTATGAGGCTTGACGTCTTCATGTGACCTGCCCTTTCGATCACGCCTCAGCGAGAGGTCCTGTGGGTCTTAATTGCCCAATCATTCACAAAGATGCACGATTTGCGATTTTTAAGCAAGAATCAAATGCTTGGTCGCTGATGCTCGTGTGGATAACTTGCAACACTCTCTATAGGTGGACGAAAAAACAAGACGCGCCCACCAGATCTGGCGGACGCGTCCTGACATGGGGCCGAAGCGATTTTTCGCTTAGTTGGTGCAGGGGATCGGCATTTCCAGCACATCCGCACCTTTGCGGGTCTTGACGGTGCAGACTTTGGCCGGGGCTGCAACAGCCTCGGGCGCCAGCGCGGTGACACCAAGCAGGGCATTGGCATCCACCTCGACCTTGCCGGTTTCGGTTTCGTCGCCCAGACCGACCAGCGACATGACCAGACGGCCGGTGGCATTGCCCTGGGCCAGGATCGCGATTTGCTGCGGGTCAGCGGCCACGGTGATGGTGCGCTTCATGATCGCGCCGTCCGACAAGCCGTCGGCTTCGTCGCGGTTCACCGCCACAACTTCAACCGCGGTGCCGATCAGACGGGTCACTTCGGAGTTGCTGTTTTCGGTGGCGCCGGTCCAATAGATGTCAACGCGGTCGCCGGGCTGAAGGAAATCGGCGGCTTCGACCTTGATGGCAAAGGCGCGCATGCCCTTGTCCAGAGATCCGGTCAGGCCGGCGGCCTCTCCGGGTTCGGTGACCTTGGTGGCAAGGACCAGTTCAAACTTGGCCATATCGCGGGTGACGAAACGCTTTTCGTCAACTTTGTCCTCGGGGAACAGCTCCGCGATGTCGCGGAAAATTCCCTCGGGCATGGCGCTTTCCTGGATATAGACCGTCGCCACATCCTCTTTGGTCAGCACCTGACCGTAATGCTTGTCTTTGTTGACAACGAAAGCTTCGACCATCGGGCCGGTCCGGGCGCGCATTTCACGCTCCTTGGCCAGTGCCGTCTGGGTCTGGCTGATGTAGCCTTGGGTCATGTAAACCGCGGCCCCCGCCAATGCGATGCCGACCAACAAGACCAAAGCGAAAACCATTCTCATTATTTGCCCCTTTACCCAAACCTGAAGTCTAAATCAAACACACTATTGCGACATAAATCCGACCGGGACGTCGTCGATGTAATCCGCGGTCTTTTCCGTCATCGATTCCGTTTCCAGCGCGATCGGCGTGACGACCATGATGGCCAGCCCGACAACCGCCGCCGTCAGAACCACCCAATCCACCGTCACGGCGCCGGAGGTGTCGTCCCAAAAGGTCGCGATCGCCTGTGGTCTTTGACCCGTCATCTGGCAACTCCGTCATGGCTGAAGCGGACATAAGCTGTCCTTGTCAGCGGTGTTTACTGGCAAATTGTGGCCAATCCACGGCTTTGACGGGGAAATCCCTTGGCAGTTCCCCCCAAGGTTGCCGCCCTAAGCAAAAGGCCGCCCCCGGGTGGGAGGCGGCCCTTCACTGGCAGAAGCCAAAGGCAATTACTGGTTTTCGTAGCCAGCGTTACGCGCGTCCAGGTCGGTGGCGATTTCGCCGGCCAGACCGGTGATCGAGCCGCCGATCGAGGACATGACAACCATGCCCAAGCCAACGATGGCGGCGGTCAGCACAACCCAGTCAACCGTCACGGCGCCGGATTCGTCTTTTTTGAAGGCCTTGAAGATGCTCAGAAGTTTCATGTTAATCGTCCTATACAAGAGTTAAAGTTGCGTGTGGCACCGTGGCGAGACCCTTTGGTCCGTTTTTGGTGAGGATGTTTATTGCCGTGAAACTAGGCGCGATTGCGGCAAACCTCGGGTATTTTAGGTTCATTCGACCGGAGGTTTCGCAACAATCCGTTTCCGGTTTGCGACCAATCGGCGGGACGAGGAGGAGCTGCGACCCTTGGGCGCGGGGCGGGCGCGGGCGGGGCAGGGGGACGCCGGGCAAAGCAAAAGGCCGCTTCCTTTCGGAAGCGGCCCCTGCGTTCAGGCGAAGACGTCAGGCGATTACTGGTTTTCGTAGCCAGCGTTACGCGCGTCCAGGTCGGTGGCGATTTCGCCAGCCAGACCGGTGATCGAGCCGCCGACCGAGGACATGACAACCATGCCCAGACCAACGATGGCGGCGGTCAGCACAACCCAGTCAACCGTCACGGCGCCGGATTCGTCTTTTTTGAATGCTTTGAAGATGCTCAGAAGTTTCATGATTGTCGTCCTTTGTTTAGGTTGGTTTGCCCTGGTTTCGCCGCCGCAAGTCGTATCCATCTCGCTTTGGTTGAGATCATCTTCGCGGTCAAACGTGGCACGATTTGGGCATGTTCAAGGAATTTTGCGGACCATTTTAGCGGTTTGTTAACCTGGCGGAACGGGGCGCGGCGGGCAGACAAAAGGCCGCTTCCCAGAAGGAAGCGGCCTTTCCTAGGCATGAAGCCAAAAGCGATTACTGGTTTTCGTAGCCAGCGTTACGTGCGTCCAAGTCGGTGGCGATTTCGCCGGCCAGACCGGTGATCGAGCCGCCGACCGACGACATGACAACCATGCCCAGGCCGACGATGGCGGCGGTCAGCACAACCCAGTCCACCGTCACGGCGCCGGATTCGTCTTTTTTGAAGGCTTTGAAGATGCTCAGCAGTTTCATGTGGTGCCCTTTCATGTGGCAAGGTGTAAAGCCGAAGTCGGGTCCCATGTGGGTCTGTTCGGCTTCGATGGGATCTTTTTGCCTGTAGATCGTGGCGAGACTTAGGGCATTGCGTGGCATTTTCGCAGCCAGATGATTTTTGGCAAAAATCTTATTATCTATATGAAATATAACAATATTATTTTTCGATTTGCCGGGGGTTTCCGTGGACTATGCCCTTTGGGCGCGGACAAAAAAGGCGAAATGGCCAGAATTTCTGGCAAATTGAGCGAATCTCTGCAAGTTTGGCTGCAAGACCAGAACAAAAAACAGGTCAGAGCAGATGAACGGCAGGCGCCCCCTTACGGCGATTCTTATGACTTTGGTGGCCTTGGCCGCTGGAGCCGAGACGCCTGCGCTGTCGGGCAGTCAGGGATTCAAGCGAATCAAAGTGTCGGACGGATTGCCGGGCAAACGCATCACGGTGCAGATCGACCCACAAGCGCAGGCGGCCTATCTGGCGGCATTGCCAAAGGTCGATCCGGATGGGGTGGATCCTGTGGTGCCGGACGAGACGGCTGTTCTAGCCCCGGTCACACCGGCCGGCGCGCGGTACGGCTGGTTCTGGGACATGATCCCGGCGGGTCTGGGCGACAAGGATGGCCGATTCCCGGCGGCGATGGCGGCGCTGGGATTGGGGCCTGCGGGCGCATCGGTGCCGGGGCCAAGATTGCAGGCGCTGCAATCGGTGGCGGACACTTATGGCAAGGATATTTTGCGCGCGACGGTGGGCACCCAAGTCTCGCCCGCGCTGGTTCTGGCGGTGATGTCGGCGGAAAGCGGTGGCAGGTCGGACGCGGTCAGCGTCAAGGGCGCGCAGGGGCTGATGCAGTTGATGCCCGCGACGGCCGCGCGCTTTGGCGTGACCGACAGCAACGATTCGACGCAGAATATCAAGGGTGGCGTGGCCTATCTGGACTGGCTGATGACCGAATTTGACCGCGATCCCTTGATGGTGATTGCGGCCTATAATGCGGGCGAGGGGGCGGTTGCGGCCAATGCCGGGGTGCCGCCCTATACCGAAACCCGCGATTATGTGCCCAAGGTGTTGGCGGCCTGGCAGGTGGCGCAGGGTCTGTGCATGACGCCACCGGAGCTGATGACCGATCCTTGCGTGTTCAAGGTGATCTCGGCGTCTAACTAAAGCCGGGGGGCCGTCTGCCCCCCAAAGCCCGCGTCGGCAGGCCGCCGCCGGCCCCCCCGAGGCATATTTATATCAAGATGAACGGGGCAGGGCGGTCTTTGGTCAACCGACGATGGTCGCTTCGGTCGCGGCACGCAGATCGGCTTCGGTCACGCCCTCGGCGCATTCGACGATTTTCAGCCCGCCCGGCACCACATCCAGCACGCCCAGATTGGTGATGATGCGGTTGACGACGGATTTGCCGGTCAAAGGCAACGAGCAGGCGCGCAAAACCTTCGATTCGCCGTGTTTGGAGGTGTGATCCATCACCACCACCACGCGCCCGACGCCCGCGACCAGATCCATCGCACCGCCCATGCCTTTGACCAGCTTGCCCGGAATCATCCAGTTGGCCAGATCGCCGTTTTCGGCCACTTCCATCGCGCCTAGAATCGCCATGGCGATCTTGCCGCCCCGGATCATCGCAAAGGACTGCGCGGAATCGAAATAGGCGGTTTGCGGCAGTTCGGTGATGGTCTGTTTGCCGGCATTGATCAGATCGGCATCCTCATGTCCCTCAAACGGGAAGGGGCCCATGCCCAACATGCCGTTTTCCGATTGCAGGGTCACCTCGACCCCTTGGGGGATGTAATTGGCCACCAGCGTCGGAATGCCGATGCCAAGGTTGACATACATGCCGTCCTTCAGTTCCAGCGCGGCGCGTGCCGCCATCTGATTGCGGTCCCACATGGTTATCGCCCCTTCCTTGCCGCGCCGACTTCGTAGCCGATCAGTTCCGCAGCTTCGCGGGTCATCATCATCGCGGCGATTTGCAGCACCGCCATATCGTTTTGGCCGGCATCTTCGCCAAGCGTGTCGCGGGCAACCTCGCGCGCTTTGGCGATCATCTGGGCGGCGCGCAGGGCTAGCCGGTCAATCTGCGGATCTTTGGGAAGGGTGGCCATCGGTTACACCTGAGGTTTGCGGGTGGTGCGGTTTTCGATCCGCTTTTCATGGGTGCCCTGCACGATGCGATGCACATAAATGCCGGGCAGGTGGATGCTGTCGGGGTCCAGCGCGCCAAGGGGCACGATTTCTTCGACCTCGACCACGCAGACCCGGCCCGAGGTGGCGGCGGGCGGGTTGAAATTGCGCGCCGTCTTGCGGAACACCAGATTGCCCGAGGGATCGGCCTTCCAGGCCTTCACGATGGACAGATCAGACACGATGCCGCGTTCGAGGATATAGTCCTGCCCGTCAAAGGTTTTCACATCCTTGCCATCCGCGATGACCGTGCCGACGCCGGTTTTGGTGTAAAAACCGGGGATGCCAGCGCCACCGGCGCGCAGGCGTTCGGCAAGGGTGCCTTGAGGGTTGAATTCCAGCTCCAGTTCGCCGGACAGGTATTGCCGCATGAATTCGGCGTTTTCCCCGACATAGGACGAGATCATTTTCTTGATCTGCCGGGTTTCCAGCAGTTGGCCAAGGCCGAACCCGTCCACGCCTGCATTGTTGGAGGCCACGGTCAGCCCCTTGGTGCCCGCATCGCGGATCGCGGCGATCAGCAGTTCAGGGATGCCGCATAGTCCAAAGCCGCCGGCGGCGATCAGCATGCCGTCAAACAACAGCCCGTCAAGCGCCGCGCCGGCGCTGGGATAGATTTTCTTCATTTGGATCCCCGCAAACTCTTGCCGCCAGATATGATCTGCGCCTTTTGCCAAAGTCAATTGCCGCGCCGCAGCGGGCCAAAATTGCTGGGGCAGGGGCGGCCTGTGCGTCGCATCATCGGCGGTCAGGGCGGCGGGGGTTCGGCGTTGGTCATGGACGGGGACGTGCCGCCGCGCTGCCCCTTTACGCGGGCGCTGAAGGCCTTATGGTGCAGGGCGGTGCCCCCAACGCTGCCCGCGTGGTGAAATGGTAGACACATGAGACTTAAAATCTCCCGATCGCAAGGTCGTGCCGGTTCAAGTCCGGCCGCGGGCACCATCCGGCACCAGTGACCTGCGGGAGTGCGGTCGCGGTTTGCGGGCGTTGGGTTCGGGATTTTTGGGCGAAGGGTCGGGGCCTTGCATCCCGCTGGGTCTATCCGCGTTGGCAGGGATAGCCGCTGTCAAAAGACCGGCGGTGTTTTGTCCATAGGCTTTGGTGGGCTTCCCCGGTCGGACCGAAAACCGTTCGTCGCGGTTGTCGCGCTTTCAGGCTTGGGCTTGCTTTTCGGTGATCATCGCGGCCAAGGCGGTCACCAGATCGGCGGCGACATAGGGTTTAATATGGACGACAAGCTGGGGGAAGCGCGCGGCGAGTTCGGGCGTCAGGCCCACACCGGACTGGATGATGATGGGGATACCCGCCTCCATCAGCAGGATCGCGACCGGGGTGATGTCGCCGTCGATCAGATTGGAATCCAGAATGGCGGCCCCGATCTGGCGGGTTTTGATCAGCTCCAGCGCGTGTTTGACGGTGGCGGCGGGGCCCGCAACCTCGCCCCCGGCGTCTTCGACGGCCAAAGCAAGATCCAAGGCGATAAACACCTGATCTTCCGCCACAAGCACCAAGGTTCCGTTCAGCATCGACACGCCCTGACAACAAAAAATACATAAACTCGGAACTCTAACGCATTACTGCGAAAGTCGTTCCACCGATGCTGAAAGAATTGCAGTCAAACCGTTTTTGTCCCAGTCGAACCCAAGATTGCCGTGCAGCTGCCCTTCGATACTGTGGCGGGCCAAAAGACTGCCAAAGCCCTCTTTGGCGGGCGGACCAAGGATCGGCGGGCCGCCCCGTTCCTGCCATTCCAAGGCAAGCCTGCCGTCGTTGATCGACCACGAAATCCGGACCTGCCCGGAAGGTGTTGAAAAGCCGCCATATTTCGCGGCATTGGTCGCCAGTTCGTGAAGAACCAGCGCCATGGCGGTGATCGATTCCGTCCCAAGTGTCACGGTCGGTCCGTCGATCGTGACATGGCGGGTGGGTGCGGATTGTGAGGCATCCGAATAAGGCTCCACAATGGCGCGCACCAGATCGTCCAGAGTGGTTTCCCGCAGGGCTGCGGTTGCCGATTTCTTGACCCGGATCAGGTCATGCGCGCGGGCCAGCGCCGCAATCCGCCCGCGGATGGTTTGGGCAAAATCCTGCGGGTTGGCCGCGGTGCGTGCGCTTAGCGTGACCATGCCCCCGACGATGGAAAACAGGTTCTTGACCCGGTGATCCAGTTCTCGCAGCAGAAGGTCGCGCAGTTCTTCGGATCGGCGCTGATCCTCAACATCGGTATTGGTGCCGAACCAGCGCAGGATCTTGCCGTTTTCGTCCCGGATCGGCTGGGCGCGCGACAGGAACCAGCGGAAGGTTCCATCGGCACCGCGCAGGGGAAAAGTATCTTCCCAGACCTCTCCGCTGCGCACACAATGCATCAGATGGCGCACGACGCGATCAAGTTCGGCGGGATCATGCACGCTGCGCCAGCCCTGACCGGCCATGGCTTCTGGGGTGGTGTTGGTATAATCATACCAGCGTTGATTGAACCAGTTGATGTCGCCGTTCGGCTCCATGATCCAGGCCAGTTGCGGGATGGATTCGGCCAGGGCGTGAAACAGCTTTTCGGTCTTGCGGGTTTCCGATTCAATTTTGTCGCGCAGGGTCACATCGACAAAGGTACACACGACGCCGGTGATCACATTATCAATCGTGCGGTAGGGGCGGATGCGCATTTCGAACGACATGGTGGAATCTTTCAGCGTCACCGGCCGATGCGTGGGTTCCAGCGTCCGCAGGACCGATTTCACATCCAGCGCCAAGGCGGAATAATCCAGCAGGCTGACGATTTCGGTGATGGGCCGCCCGATATCGGTGTCGCGCACGCTGAAGATATCAGCAATGCCACGGGTAAAGTTGTTGATGCGCAGCTGTTCGTCCAGAAACAGCGTCGCGATATCGGTGCTTTCCAGCAGGTTTTTATTGTCGCTGTTCAACCGGGTCAGGGTTTCATTCTTGCCGATCATTTCGACATTGACGGTCTGAAGCTCTTCGTTGATCGACTGCATTTCCTCTTTCGAGGTTTCCAGCTCTTCGTTGGACGATTGCAGTTCCTCGTTGACCGACTGGTATTCTTCGTTTGAGGATTTCATCTCCTCATTTGTGACTTCCAGCTCGTCAATCGTCGACATCAGTTGCGCGCGCGTTGTGTGCAACTCTTGCTCCAACGCGTGCATCGAATCTTTGGCGTCCTTGGATTTCTGCGCCTTGGTTTCGGCGGTGGCACCCTTCCCGCCATCCTGAAACGCGAGGACAATGTATTCGGAATTTTCGCCAATCGGTTCGGCAATCAGCGTGACCATATGCGGCAGACCGGCCAGCCGCAGCGGAATTTCGCTGCGCTGGACCGCGGTATTTGTGGTTGTGACTTCCAGCAGGACGGACCGTACCGCAGCGCGCAACGGCTTTCGCAGGATGTCATACAGGGCAAAGCTGGGCGTTCCGGCGGCGGGTTCAAGATAGGGGCCAATCGCGCCGCCCGAAAAACTGACAATCTGCTGATTGCGGTCGATCACCAGATGGGGGGGATAGTATTTCTCCATCACGCGGCGGGCGTTTTTGTCGATCCGGTCGCTAAGGTTCGTGGTGGGCGAGGGCTGCACAGGCTTGGCTTCGCCGGCCTGACTGCGCATCAGCAGATCCGGCAAAACCGTGCCGTCGGTTTCGCGGCGGGTGAAGATGCGGAACTTTTTGTCCGTCGCGCCAAACAACTTGGCCGTGCGCGTCACGGATTCAGAAGAGCCAAGGAACAGCCGCCCGCCTGGTTTCAGCGCGTAATGAAAGCTGCGAATGACGCGGTCTTGCATCATCGGGTCGATATAGATCAGCAGATTGCGGCAGGAAATCAGGTCCAGCTTGGAAAACGGCGGATCTTTTATGATGCTATGCGTTGAAAACACGCACATTTCGCGAATCTCGGGGGCTATCACTGCATCATTGCCCTGCAATTTGAACCAGCGGTCCATACGGTCGGGGGACATGCCCGCGATGGGGATCTGATAGCGGCCCAGCCGCGCCGCCGCGATGGCGCGGTCGTCGATATCGGTGCCGAATATCTGGACTTTCGGTTTGGGCCGCCGGTTGCCAATCGCCTCACGCAAGAGGATCGCGATGGTATAGGCCTCTTGCCCCGTGGCGCAGCCGGGCACCCAGACCCGCACGATTTCATCGGCGCCTTTGTCGTGAACCAGCGCCTTCAGCACCGTGTCGTTCAAAACCTCAAACGCCGGGGGGTCGCGGAAGAATTGCGTCACGCCGATCAGAAGTTCGCGGAACAACTGGTCCAGCTCTTCGGGTTGGTCTTTGATCCGGTCGATGTAGGCTTCGGTGGTTTCGATCTGCAACAACTGCATCCGGCGTTGCAGGCGCCTCGTCAGCGTCTTTTCCTTATACTGCAAAAAGTCATGCCCGGTCCGCGCCCGCAAGGCACCGAAGATCGTGGCGATATGCTGGGTGGTATCGGTGCTTGGGGCGCTGCCGTCGCGCCGCACCGAAACCGAGGTCAGATATCGTTTATAGGCCTTCAGGCGGGCAGGCATCGCCTCTACCGCGAGGATTTCATCGACCAGACCCGCAGCGGCGGCGCTTTGCGGCATTCCGGGCAGGGCGTGGCTGTCATATTCGGCTTGGGCAAGGGTAAAGCCGCCACCCTCACGGATGGCGGCGGCACCCAGCGTGCCGTCACTGCCGGTGCCCGACAGGATGATGCAGATCGCGTTGTCGCCCTGATCCAAGGCAAGCGATTGCAGAAAGGTATCAATCGGCCGTCTGGTCTGACGCGGGGGGGCGGGTTTGACGACCTGAAGATGGCCGTCGCTGATGGTCATCGTGGCGTCAGGCGGAATGACAAAAACACAGTTCGCGGTGACGCGGGCGCCATCCACCGCCTCGATCACCGGCATAGCGGTGGCTTTGCCCAACAAATCGGCCAACATGCTTTTGTGGTCGGGCGACAGGTGCTGCACCAAAACATAGGCCATGCCCGAGTCCGGATCGGTGCTGGCGAAAAAGCTGCGAAACGCCTCTAGCCCACCGGCAGAGGCCCCAATCCCCACGATCAGGGGTGTCGCGGACTGCTGTGCCGGACGTGCGCCCGAGGGCGGAGCGGGGTCCGGTACCTTCTTTTCCATTACGGAGTCGCACCTTTTAATTGGCCGGGTAGGGGGCTTACGACTCGCGCACTTATTACCGGAGAAAGGCTATGCCATTGGGTGTAGCGAGTCGAGTGCATCGCACTTGCGCGCCCGTCGTGGCGGGGTGGCGGGGGTGGGTGACGGGTTGGATGTGACCCGGACGGGATATGGCCTGTCGGCTTTTCGGGATGCCGAGGATCTTTTTGCAGCGGTCCGTTTGCGGCTTGTAATCTGCCTTATGGCCTCCATATACCATCCATACAGATGGTAAGCGGAGGAAGCATGCCCAAACCAACCCTTGTTCCGGCGCCCAAAACCCCGGAGTCTGAAAAGCTGACGCTGAACATCGGCTTCGTCGATCTGGGTCAGATCGAACTCTTGGTGCAAGAGGGGTTCTATTCCAACCGCAGCGACTTTATCCGCACAGCCATCCGCAACCAGTTGGAACGTCACGCCGACACCGTCCGCCAGATCGTCACCCGCAAAAGCGTCGTGCTGGGGATGCGCCACATCACCTTGGCAGAGCTTCAAGCGGCGCAAATGGCGGGTGAGCGGCTGGACATTCGGGTTTTGGGGCTGGCGGTGATCGCGCCGGAGGTTCCGGCGGATCTGGCACGGAACACGATCGCGTCCCTGAACGTTCTGGGCGCGCTACAGGCGAGTGATGCGGTCAAGGCCGCGTTGGCCGACCGGATCAGTTGAATTTTTATCAGAAAGCACATCATGACCCCTCCTTTGACACGCAGCATGGCAGCCGTCAGCGCATTGACCCGGTCGGGCAAGCTGCACGAGGCGACCCGGATGATCCAGTCCTTGCTGGGCGGTTCGGCCCCGGCGCAGACCGCGACCGACGATCTGTCGGGCGTTGGCGCGCTGATCGACGGCGAGTATATTGAGGTGACGCCAGCGCCTGAACCGGAACCCGAACCCGTCGTGCCGCCCCTGGCGCAGAAACCGGCGAAACCGCGGGGCCGCAGGACCAGTTTGGCCCAGACCCTGCGCAAGATCGCGGCGGGGGGAATGCCGATGCCGGGGCCGGTGTCCGGGGCGGCGGTCCCGCTGCCGCAGGGCGCGCAGTTTCTGGCGCTGACCCACAGCACGGCGCAGGGCAGTCGCGGCTACCGTCTGTATATCCCGGCCAATCGTCCGCCGGGGCCAAGGCCGCTGATCGTGATGCTGCACGGCTGCACCCAAACCGCCGAGGATTTCGCCGCAGGCACCGGCATGAACGCGCTGGCCGAGGAGTTCGGCCTGCTGATCGCCTATCCGACGCAGCCATCCGGGGCGAATGCGCAGAAATGCTGGAACTGGTATCGCCCGGAAGATCAGGCGCGCGACCGGGGGGAACCGGCGGTAATAGCCGGGCTGACGCGGGACATTCAACGCGACTACGGGGCCGACCCCACGCGCAGCTATGTCGCCGGTCTGTCGGCGGGCGGGGCGGCGGCGGCGGTCATGGCGGCGGCCTATCCAGAGGTGTTCTGTGCCGTGGGCGTGCATTCCGGGTTGCCCGCAGGCGGCGCGCGCGACATCCCTTCGGCCTTTGCCGCCATGCGCAGCGGGTCCAAGGGCCGACCCCACCGGACCCCGGTGCCGACGATCGTGTTTCATGGCAGCGCCGATACAACTGTTCATCCCGACAATGGTTCGGCCGTGATAAAGCAGGCCTTGCCCGCCATGAAGGGGCTGCGCGCCGCGACGCAGCGCGGGGTGTCGGCGGGCGGGCGCAGCTATAGCACCACGGCGCATCTGGACGACAAGGGGCGCAGTCTGGCCGAGATCTGGGAGATTGACGGCGCGGGCCATGCCTGGGCGGGGGGGAACTCCGCCGGCAGCTATACCGATCCCAAAGGCCCCGATGCCTCGCGTCAGATGGTGCGGTTTTTTCTGCAACACCAACGGTCCTAAGCGGCAAACTGCGCGGAGTTACGAACCCCGCGCGGGGTGCCGACGTGCAGATCGACAGGGAACGCCGCCTTGGGTTGTGCGTTAAGCCCCGGTAATCTGCAACAAGAGGAGGCCCCCATGGGCATTATCTGGACCATCATCATCGGCTTTGTCGCGGGCGTGATCGCCAAATTGATCATGCCGGGCGACAACGAGCCGTCGGGCTTTATCCTGACCACCCTGCTGGGCGTCGTCGGCGCTTTCGTCGCCTCGTTTCTGGGGCAACGCATGGGCTGGTATGGTCAGGGCGAGGGCGTCGGGCTGATCGGGGCTGCTGTCGGTGCGATCATCGTGCTGCTGGTGTTCGGGATGCTACGCAAGCGTGCCTGATCCCGGCGCAGGGGCCCCGAACCCCGCATCCCTGTTTTCACCGAACATCGGAGAGATGATATGAACAAATCAACACCATCGCTGTTGGCGCTTTTGGGGCTGGTGGCGGTAGCGGGCTATCAAAACCGGGGCCGGATCAGCGAAATGCTGGCCGATGCCAAGCAAAAGACCGCCGCGCCGGGATCGGCGCTGTCCCAGCAGGGCGGGGGCTTCGTGTCTGAAATGGGCCAGATGTTCCAATCCGGCCAGATATCCACCGCTTTGGGCGATCTGGTGGAGCGGTTCAAAGGGGCGGGCCGGGCGGATGCGGCGCAAAGCTGGGTTTCGGACAAGGCAAACATGCCGCTGGACGTGACCGAGCTTGAGGCGGCTTTGGGCGAGGAAACCCTGACCGAGCTGGCGCAAAAAACCGGCCTGACGCGGGCGGAGCTTTTGCTGCGCCTGAACGTGGCCCTGCCCGATGTGGTCAACCGGTTCACGCCGAACGGCCGCCTGCCGACCGAGGTCGAAGCGCAAGATCTGCTGTAGCGAACGGCGGCCCCGGCCCCGTGCCGGGATGCCGCCCAGGGGTCCGACCTGCTGTCAATCCTCCCGATTTGACCATGGGTCGGACCCCACGACATTCCCCCCCTTCATGCTTAAAGGATTGAAAGAATGGACACTGACGCCGAAATCACCGCTATTTTCTGGCAGCATCTGCGCGCCGACCGCACCGTGATGCTGGGTCTGGAAGCCCGGACCGCAACCAGCCTGCGCCCGATGACGGCGCTTGTGGACGGTGACGCCGATCACGGCCCGATCTGGTTTTTCACCACGACGGATGCGGCGCTTGTCACGGATTTGCGGGCCGAGGATCTGGCGATCTTTACCTTTGTGTCGCAAGGGCATGAGGTTTTCGCCACCGTGCATGGCCATATGTCGCTGGCCACCGACCGCGTCACGGTGGAGCGGTTGTGGAACCCTTGGGTTGCGGCCTGGTATGAGGGCGGCAAGGACGATCCGAAGCTGGCCTTGCTGCGCTTTGATCCCGCCCGCGCCGAGATCTGGCGCAACGGGTCCAGCCTGCTGGCCGGGCTGAAGCTGCTGTTTGGCGGTGATCCGCAGGACGACTTCAAGGATAAGGTCGCCAAGGTGTCCTTGTCTTGATGCTGGTTACGGAAACGGGCGGCCCTAAATGGGTCGCCCGTTTTTGGTTAGTTCAGACCCGACGACCCGCCCTTCGCGCTGAAGAATGGATCATCGGGTCATGATCAGGGGCGGTCGCCGCTCAGTTGGTCTGCTCCGCCTCGCGCGCCCAAAGCCGCAGGTTTTTGCAGCCCGAGACAAAGCCCTGCACCGCCTCGTCATCCGTCAAGGCGCAAAACCCGTCGTCCTTGGCGGTGCTTAGACCGCTGGCCACGATCAGCGCGCTCGCCTCTTTCGACCAGCCGATGTATTTGCAATGCTGATAGGCGTCGGTCACGAAGGTCACAGCGGCGGGTGTCGTGGCCAGACTTTCCGTGCCGGGCAGGATCGCCACCGCATCGAACAGGACCGAAGGCGCGCTGCCGATCTTTTCCTGAACCTCATGCCGGTTGTCATTGCTGCAATAGACGCCGCCGATACGCGGCGCGATGATCTTGATCACGCCGCCGGCAAGGGCGACCGATGCCTCCAGCGCCGCCAGAAGCGATCCGTCAAACCCGTCGCTTAACATCACCCCCATCAACCGTCCCTTGAAGGAATCCGGTGGGTTGGACTGAATGCTAAGGGCCGCTGAGGGGGCCAGATCCATCCGGGTCGGGCGGGCCGCCGGGGCTGGGTCTGGCATGTCGGCCAGACCCAGCTTGTCGGCGACCAGCGCGGCCAGATCTTCGTCAATGTTCAAAAGATGCGCGACGATCCGGGCGCGAATGCCGACTTCGGCACATTTTGACAGTTCGAACACCAAAGCGTCGGCAATATGTCCCTGCTCGCTGTCGGTCTGGCTGATGTAGAACTGCCGCGCCTGACTGTAATGGTCGGCAAAGCTGTCCGGGCGCAGCCGGGCCTTGTCGCCCGTCACCGGCGCGCGGTAGCTGACATAGCCTTCCAGCGGATGCGCGCGCGGCCCGGTCCCCCAGCCGTTGGGTTCGTAATTGACGCGCCCTTTGCGATGCGCGGTCTGCATATGGCCGTCTTGCTGGTAATTGCTGACCGGGCAGCCCTTGGGCGCGTTCACCGGGATCTTGGTGAAATTCGGCCCGCCCAGCCGTTTCAACTGCGTGTCCAGATAGGAAAAATTGCGGCCTTGCAGCAGGGGATCATCGGTAAAGTCGATACCTGGGATCACATTGGCGGTGCAAAAGGCGACCTGTTCGGTTTCGGCAAAGAAATTCTCGACCGCGCGGTCAAGCCGCATCGCGCCGATGATCTGCATCGGACAGTCCTCTTCGGGGATCAGCTTGGTCGGGTCCAGCACGTCAAAGGCAAAGCTGTCGGCAAAGGCCTGATCAAACAGCTGCACGCCCAGTTCCCATTCCGGAAAATCCCCCCGGTCGATGGCATCCCACAGATCGCGGCGGTGCCGGTCGGGGTCTGCCCCGTTGCTTTTGACGGCCTCGTCCCAAAGGACGGATTGCAGGCCCATTTTGGGCTTCCAGTGAAATTTGACGAAGGTGGAGGCACCTTCGGTGGTGACGAAGCGGAAAGTATGAACGCCGAACCCCTCCATCGTGGAGAAAGAGCGCGGGATCGCGCGGTCCGACATCGCCCACATGATTGTGTGCATCGCTTCGGGGGTAAGCGAGATGAAGTCCCAAAAGTTGTCATGCGCCGCGGCCGCTTGCGGAAAATCGCGGTCGGGTTCGGGTTTCACGGCATGGACCAGATCGGGAAATTTGATCGCGTCCTGAATGAAAAACACCGGTGCGTTATTGCCCACCAGATCCCAGTTTCCGGCATCGGTATAGAATTTGACCGCAAACCCCCGGATGTCGCGCGCCAGATCGGCAGAGCCTTTGCTGCCCACAACGGTGGAAAACCGCACAAAAACTTCGGTCTGTTTGCCAACTTCGGTAAAGGGGGCGGCTTGGGTCACCTCGGTCATCGCGCGGGTGCAGGTAAAGGTGCCATGCGCGCCGTAGCCACGGGCGTGAACCACCCGTTCGGGGATGCGTTCATGGTCGAAGTGAAAGATTTTCTCGCGCAGGGCAAAATCTTCCAGCAGCGTCGGGCCGGGGCTGCCGACGCTCAGGGAATTCTGGTTGTCCGCGATCACCACGCCCTGCGCGGTGGTCAGTCGGTCGCCGGTCATGTCGGCATGTTGGTGAATTTCACCTCCGGCCCAAGTGGCCGAGATCAGGTCGTTCAGGTCGGGGGATTGGGCGGGCGTTGTCATGGGCGAACCTTACCGGTGCGGGCCGACGCGGGCGGGCAAATCCCGGTGCGCGCGGCTGGTGAATGTCATCGTCGGGGGATCTGCTCGCGGGCATAGACCACGCCGGCTGCCGATATGTGCAGCCGGCGTGTACTGCCATTGGCGTCAGGACGCTTTCTTGGTCAGATTGACCGCGCCGACTGCGACGCCGGTCAGTTTGGAATTTGCAGCCTTTTCCATATCCAGGATCTGGCTGAGAAGATCATGCGCTTCGGTATGGCCCAGAACCTTGGCCCATTCGCGCAGGGCGCCGTAGCGGGCAATCTCGTAATGCTCCACCGCTTGGGCGCAGGCGATCAGGCAGGCATCCAGGGCCACGCCGCTGGCCTCTTTGATGATGCCATCGGTTTCCTTGATCAGCCCGTCAATCGCATCACATTTGACGCCGCTGGCCTTTTGCCCGATCGAGGCGAAAACCTTGTCGAGGATCAGGATCTGCTGCTTTGTCTCGGACAGATGGGCCTGAACCAGCGCCTTGAACTCGGGATTGCCAGCAGCTTTGGCGACATTCGGCAGGGCCTTGGTCAGGGCGGTTTCGGCATAATAGATGTCTTGCAGGGTATGGTGGAACGCGTCAGCGAGGGTTTTCATGGGTCAGTCCTTTGGGTTGTGGAAAGGGTGAGGGCTTTTGCCTGCCGCGTCGCCCCCGGGGTCGCCTCAGCGGGATTTCTTGCCGCTGTCTTTTTTGCGGTCCGCATCGCCGGTCTTGGCCGCGCCGGATTTGACCGGATCCTTGGTCGCGTCGGATTTGCGTTGCGCGTCCGCCGCAGCGGGACTTGCGGACTTTTTCGGTGGGGGCTTGGCCATGGCTTTGTCCTTCGAGCAATCGGCGCGGAATGCGCACCGGGATAACTGACCGCTTGCGCAGCCGTTCCCGGTCGATGGACAGGATCGGTGGAAGTTCGCCGGTCGGCGTGAAGCCGGGCCATTCTGGCGGCAAATCGGAAACGGCGCGGAAGGGTCGGTTGGGCAAGGGGCATTCGGCCCCGGCAAAGGCCCCTTAGCTTTGGACGGGTTAGATGTGCAATTCCGGCCCGGGGCGCGGACTTGTCGGGTTACAGCGCCGGACGGGTGGACGAAGCGCCATACCAGCCGCCCAAGGCGGTTTCATAGGCCAGACCGGCGCGGAACACATCGGCGTCGCAATAGCTGCGTCCGACCAGTTGCACCCCGGTCGGCACGCCGTTGGTAGCCTTGCCCGAGGGCAGGGCCAGCACCGGCAGGCGCGACAGCATGTTGAAGGGCACGGTCATCGCCCAGCCCAGAAACGGATCCACCACTTGATCATTGATGCGGATCTCGTCGCGGGTGCTGTCAAAGGCGGCCAAGGGCGCGGGCAGGGCAAGGGTGGGGCAGATCAGAAGGTTGTGGCGCGACAGGATCGCCCCGACCGGCGCATAGGATTGCGCGATCACGCCAAGCGCCCGCACATAATCGGTGGAGGTGGATTTCAACCCCAACTCGGCCAGATGGCGGACATAGGGGGTCATCTTGTCGCCATGCTCGGCCAGCAGATCCCCGACAAAGGCGCCGAAGATATGGGACAGGTAATCCATGCAGGCGCGCAGAACCTCGGGCCCCCAAGGGATGTGAACCTCGGTCACCTCGGCGCCAAGATCGCGGAACACTTGCAGGGCGGACAGGGTGTTACGCGTCACCTCGGGATCGACCTGATACAGGCCAAGGTCCAGAGAGTAGGCGATTTTCCAGCCCTTGATCGGCTTGTAATCCATCGGCAACCGCAGTTTCGGGCGCAGGGTGGAGATGTCCTGATCAGAGGGACCGCAGATCACGTTCTGCAACAGGATGGTGTCGCGCACAGTCCGGGCCATCGGGCCGGTGTGGCAGAAAAAGTCGAGGTTGAACGGTGGATCATCCGAGTTGCGCCCGTAAGGCGGCTTGAACCCCACCACCCCGCAGGCCGAAGCCGGGATGCGGATAGACCCACCGATGTCAGACCCGGTCGCAAGCGGCGCCAGACCACTGGCCAGCGCCGCCCCGGCCCCCCCCGACGATCCGCCGGTGGTGAAATCGGGGTTCCATGGGTTGCGTGTCACCCCCCACAACCGCGACCAGCAAATCCCGGCGGCGGAAAATTCGGGCGTGGCGGTACGCGCATGAACAATGCCGCCCGCCGCCATGATCCGCGTGTTGTTGACCGAGGTTTCGGTGGCGATGTTATCCGTCGCAAGGATCAGCGAGCCGGACGACGTCGGCTTGCCCTTGATGTTGTTTTCATCCTTGATCGCGATTGGCAGACCTTCGAGTGCGCGGGTGCGTCTGCCTTTGGCATATTTCGCCTCGGCCTTGCGGGCCAGGGTCATGGCCTCGTCAAAGAAGGTATAGGTCAGGGCGTTGATCGGGTCTTTGACCGCTTCGGCGCGGGTGATCACCGCCTCCATCAATTCCACCGGGGACAGGCTGCGGTCGCGGAACCGCTGCAAGGCTTCGGTTGCGGGCAGGTAGCACAGGTCAAGATCGGCGGTCATGGGGCGCTCCGTGGGTGAAGGGGGGTAAGGGATCAGCCGTCGCGAACCGCCTCCATCGCGACATAGGTCGAAGTGGCGGTGACATGGGGCAGGGCGGACAGCCGTTCGGCCAGCACGCGACGATAGGATTGGATATCGGCGGTGCGCACCTTCAGCAGATAATCGAAGCGGCTGGCGATCATATGACACTCTTCAATCTCGGGGATGCGCAACACCTCGCGGTTGAAGGCTTGCAAGGCGGCTTCGCGGGTGTCCGACAGCTTGACCTCGACAAAGGCGACATGGGCCTGACCCATGCGGATCGGGTCAAGAATGGCGCGGTAGCCGGTGATCACGCCCGTCTCTTCCAGCCGTTTGATGCGGGCTTGGGTCGGGGATTTGGACAGGCCGATTTGCCGCGCCACCTCGGCCGCCGACAACCGCCCCTCGACGGACAACAGCCGCAGGATGGCATGGTCGAAGCGGTCCAGTCCGGCGATGTCCATTTGGCCTGCCTTCGGGATGAAATGCGGGCGGATCGCCCGGCGATGCGGTGATGATAGGGCGAACGGCCTGCGAAATCCACGGTAAGATGGACAAAACCGCAAAGGAGTTTCCCCCGATGATCCGCAGCATGTCGCAGGCCCTTGACCAGATCCGCCACGCCAGTTTGGCCGACGAGGCGGTCTTGCTGCAAGAGTTGATTGCGCAGGCCGGACTGGACAGCGCGGCGCGGGCGCGCATCGTGGCGGCGGGGGCCGATCTGGTGGCGCGCATCCGCGCCAGCGTCAAACCCGGCCTGATGGAGGTGTTTCTGGCCGAATACGGCCTGTCCACCGATGAAGGCATCGCGCTTATGTGTCTGGCCGAGGCCCTGTTGCGCGTGCCCGATGCCGACACGATGGACGCCCTGATCGAGGACAAGATCGCCCCCAGCGACTGGGGCCGCCATCTGGGCAAATCAGCCTCCAGCCTGGTCAACGCTTCGACTTGGGCGTTGATGCTGACGGGGAAGGTGCTGGACGAGCGCGAACCGGGGGTGGTGGGGCATCTGCGCGCGGCGGTCAAACGTCTGGGCGAACCGGTGATCCGCACCGCCGTGGGCCGCGCCATGAAGGAGATGGGGCGCAACTTCGTTCTGGGGGAAACCATTGATCTGGCGATGAAACGCGCGCAGGATCTGGAGGCCAAGGGCTATACCTATTCCTATGACATGCTGGGCGAGGCGGCGCGCACCGAAGCCGACGCGCGGCGTTATCATCTGTCTTATTCCAAAGCGATCACCGCCATCGCCCGCGCCGCCACCCACGGCGATATCCGCAGCAATCCGGGCATTTCGGTGAAACTCTCGGCGCTGCATCCGCGCTATGAGGTCGCCAAACGTGACCGGGTGATGGTGGAACTGGTGCCGCGCGTGCGTGCGCTGGCAGGGTTGGCGCGCGCCGCCGGTCTGGGTTTCAACATCGACGCCGAAGAGGCCGACCGTCTGGCCCTGTCGCTGGAGGTGATCGAGGCGGTTCTGGCCGACGAAAGCCTGAAAGGTTGGGACGGATTCGGGGTGGTGGTGCAGGCTTATGGCCGCCGCGCCGGGGCAGTTATCGACTGGCTGTATGGGCTGTCGGTGAAATTGGACCGCAAGATCATGGTGCGGCTGGTCAAGGGCGCCTATTGGGACGCCGAGGTGAAGCGCGCGCAAGTTCTGGGCCTGCCGTCCTTTCCCGTCTTTACCCGCAAACAAGCAACTGATGTCAGCTATATCGCCCATGCGCGCAAATTGCTGGACATGACGGACCGGATCTATTCGCAATTCGCCACCCATAATGCCCATACCGTCGCCGCCATTCTGGACATGGGGGCCGACCGTTCCGCCTTTGAATTTCAGCGTCTACACGGCATGGGCGAGCGTCTGCACGACATCGTGCTGACGGATAACGCCACGCGCTGCCGCATCTATGCCCCGGTTGGCGCGCACCGCGATCTTCTGGCCTATCTGGTGCGCCGCTTGCTGGAAAACGGCGCAAATTCCAGCTTCGTCAATCAGATCGTCAATGCCGAGGTGCCGCCGGAACGGGTGGCCGCCTGCCCGCTGACCGCGATTGAAGGCATGGCCGCACTGGCCAATCCGGCGATCCTGACTGGCACCGGGCTGTTCGGGGGGCGCGCAAACTCCAAAGGTTGGGATCTGACCGATGCCGGCGATCTGGCGACGATTGCGGCGGCGATGGCCCCGTATCTGGAAATCCAGCCGCAGGCCGCGCCGCTGGTGGCCGGGCAGGTCGTGGGCGGTCCGCGCACTCCCGTCGTGAACCCCGCCACCGGTGCGCTGGTCGGTCATGTTCAGGCCGCATCCGCCGAGGATGTGGATATGGCCCTGCAAAGTGCGTCGCCCTGGGCAGCCCCCGCCCAGATGCGCGCCGAAATCCTGTCCCGCGCCGCCGATCTGTACGAAGAAAACTTTGGCCAGATCTTCGCCCTTCTGGCGCGGGAGGCGGGCAAGACCCTGGCCGACGCCGTAGCCGAACTGCGCGAGGCGGTGGATTTCCTGCGCTATTACGCCGCCCAGGCTGACCAGCCCCATCCCCCGCGCGGGATCTTCGCCTGCATCAGCCCGTGGAATTTTCCGCTGGCGATCTTTTCGGGCCAGCTCGGCGCGGCTTTGGCGGCGGGCAATGCAGTGCTGGCCAAACCCGCGCCGCAAACCCCGTTGATCGCCCATCTGGCGGTCACTTTGTTGAACCGCGCCGGGGTGCCCGCCAGCGCCTTGCAACTTTTGCCGGGCGAAGGCGACGTGGGCGCGGCCCTGACCCGCGATGCCCGGATCAAGGGGGTGGCCTTCACCGGATCAACTGCCACCGCGCGACTGATCCGCACGTCGATGACCAACCATCTGGACCCGATCGCCCCGCTGATTGCCGAAACCGGCGGGCTGAATGTGATGATGGTTGACAGCACGGCCCTGCCCGAACAGGCGGTGCGCGACATCCTTGCCTCGGCGTTCCAGTCGGCAGGGCAACGCTGTTCGGCCCTGCGCTGCCTGTACGTGCAAGAGGATATCGCAGACACCGTGACCGAAATGCTGTTCGGTGCGATGGACGAGCTGGCGCTGGGTGATCCGGCGGATCTGGCCACCGATGTCGGCCCGCTGATCGACCAAGCCGCCCAAGCCAGTATCAGCGCCTATATAGCGGCCGCCCGCGCTGAGGGCCGGGTGACAAAGCAGTTGGCTGCCCCCCTGACAGGTCATTTCATAGCGCCAACCGTCATCCGCGTGTCCGGCCTTGCCCAGATCCCGCATGAGGTGTTCGGCCCGGTCCTGCACATCGCCACCTTCAAGGCGTCCGAGATTGACGCCGTGATCGCCGCAATCAACGCTACCGGCTACGGGCTGACGTTCGGGCTGCACTCCCGCATCGACGACCGGGTGCAGCGGATCGTCGAAGGGATGCAGGTCGGCAATACCTACGTCAACCGCAACCAGATCGGCGCGGTCGTAGGCTCGCAACC
>JANNBI010000056.1:0-16366 GCA_031385345.1 Paracoccaceae bacterium
TATACAGCTCGTTGAGCGCGGCGCGCATCGCCTCGACCGCAGCATGGTCAGCGGCCTTCTCATCGCCGCGTCCGATCAGATGGGCCGAGGCGAGGGCCGCCGCTTCGGACACCCGCGCCAGACCCAGTGACAAAAGACGATCCTGAAAGGCAAGTTTCGGCGTTTCGGCGTCGGGCATGGTGGGGGATCCTTGGTCAGTTGGGGTTGCCCCCGCCTAACCACCCAAGCGCCACCGGACAAGACTGGTTGCGCTAACGGCGGGGTAAACCGCCCTAGACCTCTTCGATGCGGATCGCGACCGGTGCGCCAACCAGAACCCCGGTGCCGGCAAACAACCCCATCGCGTGATCAATATCGTCGCGCGTCGCCTTATGCGTGACGATCAACACCGGGGCATTCGTGCCCGAATGCCCGTATTGCCGCATCTGGTCGATGGACACCCCCGCCTCGCCCAGACAGGTGGCGATTTTGGCCAGAGCGCCGGGTTTGTCGATCAGGGTCATGCGCAAATAATGTGGTGCGGCAGTGGCCGTGCGGGCCTTTGGGGCCGTGGTCAGGCTGTGGGCGGGTTGGCCAAAGGTTGACAGCCGGGTGCCGCGCGCGATGTCGATCACGTCGCCCATGATGGCGCTGGCAGTTGGGCCCATGCCCGCGCCGGGACCGCGCATCACGATCTGGCCCACCGCGTCGCCTTCCAGCACCACCATATTCGTGCCGCCCTGCAACTGGCCCAAAGGGCTGTCCGCCGGCACAAGGCAGGGCGTCATGCGCTGCTCCAGCCCGCGCCCGGTCATCTGTGCCACGCCCAGCAGTTTGATCCGATACCCCATATCCGCCGCCAGCCGGATATCGTCGATCGAGATGTTGCCAATGCCTTCCAGATCCACCGCGTCGAAATTCACCTTGGTGCCAAAGGCGATCGCGGCCAGAAGCGACAGCTTGTGGCCCGCGTCAATGCCACCCACGTCAAGGTTCGGATCGGCTTCCAGGTATCCCAGCTGCCGCGCCTCCTCGAACACCTGATCATAAGGCAGGCCCGCCGATTGCATCCGGGTCAGGATGTAATTGCAGGTTCCGTTCATCACGCCCATGACGCGCTTGATCTGGTTGCCAGCCAGCCCCTCGGTCAGGGCCTTGATCACCGGAATGCCGCCGGCGACCGCCGCTTCAAACCGGATCACATGACCCTTGGCTTCGGCGGCTTCGGCCAGGTCCTGACCAAAATGCGCCAGCAGCGCCTTGTTGGCGGTTACCACATCATGTCCTGCCGCAATCGCCGCTTCGGTCGCGGCTTTGGCCGGGCCGTCATGGCCGCCCATCACTTCGATGAAAACGTCAATATCTGGGCGACGGGCCAAGGCAACCGGATCGCTTTCCCAGGCAAGGCCGGACAGATCCGCATCGCGAGTCTTGTTGCGGTCGCGGGCCGAAACGGCGACCACTTCGATCGGCCGCCCGGCGCGCCGCGCAATCAAATCGGGATGGCGTTGCAGGATCTGCAACACGCCGACCCCGACGGTGCCCAAACCCGCCAGACCAAGCCGCAAGGGGGCGTCAGGTTTTCGGGCGTCAGACATCGGATTCTCCATGGCAGGTGGCAGGCGGGCCAGGTGGTAAACGGGCAGGTGGTAAGGAGCGATCTGTTAGCCCGGATTGCGCGGCCATGCAACAAACGGCCGTTGCCTGATGGCCTACAGTCCCGCCGCGACCCCACGCAGCGTCGCCGCTCGGGAGGCAAGCGCCGCACCAGCCGCCTCGGCCCCGGTGTTCGGCGTCACCAAAAGCTGATCCTGCGGCAGCAGCGGCGGCGAGGTCAGCCCCAAAGCGCGCTGATCCAGCGCCGCACTTTGCGCCGGCCAATCGGCACAGGCCGCCAGAACGGCGGCCTGAATAATCAGAAGAAAAAGGTTTTTCATCCCCGCAGGCTATACGGTCTGATCGGTCTAGACCAGCGGGCAGATCCCGTTGTCCAAGACGATACAGCGCAGAAACCGGGGCCGCGTCACAATGAATTCCGAAAAGTGATCCGTGGTCAGCCCGACATCAAAAGCGGATTGATAGGGCACGTTCACTTCGACGATCACAGCGAAATCGCCCTCGGCCATGGCCGGGATCTGCGAGGACAGCGGCTGCAAGGACGCGGTGGTCAGGGCGGGCAAAGCGCCGCCGTCGGTCCGTGACCAATGCACTTCGAACCGCTGGTTGCTTTCGCTCCACGCGATAGAGGTCACGCGCGTCGCCACATCCTGATCTTCATCGACCAGATATTCCATCACCTCGTCCAGACCAATGACATAGCCCTCATTGATCGAATTCATCTCACGCGAGATCATGTCGGAAATCGTATAGGCGGCCTTTTGCACCGTGGTGACAGAGCGGTAGGCATCCCAATAGACGTAAAGTCCCAGAAAGGCCCAGATCAGCAAGGGCATGATGATGACGGTCTCGGCCAAAAGGACGCCGCTTTCCTCACGCAGGAAACGGGCAAAGGGGCGGGGGGTACGGATCGGTGTCATGGTTTGATCCTTAACTCGTCGGTTCGACGACATAGGCCGATTTCGAAAACAGAGCGTAGCCGCCCGCATTGTCCAAAGGCAATTCCAGGGCGATCCCGGTCGAAGGGAACAGCGCGTCCTGCATGATGCAAGCCCGGACCAGGATCATCTCATTCTGCTGACCGATCTGCATTTCGACGGCGGGTTCCGTGTTTTCGTTGCGATTGACGCAAGAGGTCAGGTCGTTGGGCAGGGTCCAGGTGTCGGTGGTGACCCGCTCCATCTCGATCATCATGTTGGCCTGACAATTAGAGAACATGATGATCCGGTCGCAGATCGCATCCTTCAGCGTCGCCGCATCAACGGTGGGAAAGTGGCCAAGTCGCACTTCACGCATGGTCATATCGACGGCCTGTTCCAACATGACCGAACGGATCATGAAGAACCCGGCTTCGAAAGAGGCCATGAAAATGGTCAGGATCACCGGCACCGCCATGACAAACTCGACCGAAGCCGTGCCGTCGTCGCGCCGAAGGGCCTTGCGCAGGCGTTTGGAAAACCGGGTCATTGAATTAGCCTTAACTGACTGATGTTGCTCGCAATCGTACGGAAAGCCGTGGTAAGTTGAACGTTGTTTTCGGCTTCAAAATAATAGGCGGTTGACGTGGCGCAGCCCAAAATCTGGGCCTGACCCGCGGTCGGTGCCGAAAAGGCGATGCCGTAAACGACGACACCCTGATCCTTGGCAAGTGCGCAGATAGACTGCAATTGCGTGTCCATCGACCCCGTCGGCATCTTGGAGCGGAAAATGTCCATGTAGCCAGAATGGCTGCCGCCAAGCGCGCGCACATAGAATTGCTGCACCACATAGCTAAGCCGCATCGCCCCCCAGACCTGCACCCAGTCCATCACATTGGCGCCGACGATGGGGGCGGTGGCAGAATAGCAGGCGGTGCTGACTGGTGCGGTCCCGTTCCAGGGCCGCGAATGAAACTGCCCCAGATGCGGAACGAAGTACGGGCGGCTGTCGCAAATCGTGGTGGCATTGGTCGAGACCACTAGTGAGGGATGGAAAATGGACCGGTAGGTGTCGGCAATGCTGACATAGATCGGTGAGGGTCCGGTCTTGTACCCATCCACCAACCGCTCTTCGGCAAAATGCTCACCGTCGGTCATCAGAACGATAACCTTCATCGATTCGTCGTCGGTGTAATCGTAGGGGCGATCAGCCAGCGAGGTCGGCATCTTGGTCGCGGTGATGAAATCGGCATAGGCCGTACGCATTTCCGGGTCCATCAGCGCCAGTCCCCATTTCATCCCGGCGTTGATCGAGGTCGCGCCGACCCCAACCAGATTGTTCACGTAGCCTTGCAAGACACCGATATCCTGCCCCGGCAACCGCACGATGTTGGTGGGCTGCGGCGGGCACCATTTGTTGCCGCTTGACGGGGTCATGTTGCTGGTGGTGTAGGAATTGCTGGTATCGGTGCCGGAATAGGTGTCGACATCCGCCGTCATCGGCAGGGCGGTGGCTGCTGAAATTCCGGTTGTGGAATAGACCGCTGCGGGCAGATCGACGCAGTTCACATTTGCCACGCCGTGTTGGTACGTCGCGTTGAATTTGGCACGCAGATCCGGCCCCAGATTCACCTGACCGTTGAACGGCACGATCCCGATCGAAATTTTGTCGTCCGCGTCATTCTCTAGCACCGTGTTGATAAATTCGGTACCAGCGGCCTTCAACCCGGTCAGTTTGTTGTTGGAGTTCATGGAACCGGAAACGTCCAGAACCATCATCACCTCGATGTTCGAGATACGCTGTTCGGCGGCGCTGTCGGCATTCACATGCAGCTTTTCCAACCCGACCATGTTCAGGAAGAACGGCAATGTATCCGCTTCGGCTTTGGCATCGACGCGGCGGAAATTCAGGCCTTGGGTGGCTTCGACATTGACCAGCTGTTCTGAAAGACCGGCCTTGGCAAAGTAATCCTCGACCACGCCTTCGGGATTCAGGTTCTGCGACCATGACGCTGCCGCCAGCGCCGCGCGGTCCAGCGTGTTCTGCAATTCGGCGCGGGTGGCTTCATAGCGCATCATGTCAACCGCCAGACCGCCGAAGGCGATCATCAACGACCCCATGACCAACCCCAACACCGTCAGGTTGCCGCTTTCGTTGCGGGTAAAAGACACGAACGGACCGGTTACACTTTGCCGAAAATCTTGAAAACTGATCTTTTGAAGTCCCAAAAGTGCCATTGCAATTCACCAAAATCATTTCGATTTCACCCCAAGCAGAGGTGAAAATGCGGAAGTCTTATGGCAAAGGGTCGCAAAGACCTTGGGCGAAATTGTGTCGAACTGCTGTTCGAATTCGGGAAGCTGCATTGAATCTTGGCCCCCGATGCGAAAAAAATGACTGATAAATGGGAAGGTTGTACCCGGGGTCTTGCGTGGGGAAACCTCGGGACTTGGCGCTATTGGGCCTCTCCCGGCGGCGCCGAGAGAGGCTGTCTTTATTGGGTCAGGCGCAACTGGGTCAGGTTGGTGGCGATCTGACGGAAGGCCGCGCGCAAAACCTCGCCATTGGTGGCGTCAAAGTAATAGCCAGGATTGGTGGCGCAGTTCAGGATCTGGGCTTGCCCGCCTGTCGGGGCTTGGAAGGCGACACCAAAAACCAGCACCCCATTGTCACGCGCCTGCCCGCAGGTGGTTTGCAGCATCGTGTCCATCTGGCCGGCCGACTTCCACTGGCTGACCATCGCGCTCATCGCCGCGTTGTAGGCGGCGTTCTGGCCCGCCGTATCGTTTGCCATCGCGCGGCCGCTAAACTGCCAAGCGACGTAGGACACTTTCAGCTTGGTCCAGATCTGCTCCCAAGTTTGCGGAACCGCTACGCCGGTGCCGATGTAGGGCGTGGCCTGAAAGCTGTCCAAATGCGGCACATAGAATTTGTCCAACCCGGCAATCGCCTCTTTATAGACCGAGTACCTGCCATCGGTGGCCAGCCAGATCGGTGAGGGGCCGGTCTTGTAGGCATCGGTGATCCGGCTATGCGCCACATGTTCGCCGTCGGTCATCAGGATGATAACCTTCTGCGACTGCGTGTCGGAATAGGCAAAGGGGCGGTCGGCCAGATTGGCGCTCATCAGTCCGGCGGTGGAAAATTCCTGAAAGGCGCTGGTCATCACCGGGTCCAGCAGAGTCATGCCCCATTTCATCCCCAGCGTGATCGACGTGTTGCCGCCCGCCGTCAGCGCATTGATCCGCGCCACGATGGTGGGCAAATCCTGACTGGGCAGACGCACGATGTTTTCCTGATGGGGCCGGCAAAAGCTGGACCCGTAATTCGGCAGCGCATAGCTGGAGGAGGTCGGGGACACCGCTGTGTCAACCTTGCTCGTGCTGCCGCTCAAGTCGGCATAGGCCATCATCGGCAGGTTCAGATCCCGCGGCACACCGGGGGTTACATAGGCGGCGTCGGGCAGTTCCAGACAATCAATGTTGGGCACACCGTGCAGGTTAATCGCCTGAAACTTGCTGCGAAGCGGCGCTCCAAGGTTTACCTGGGCGTTGTAAGGAACGATGGAAATCGACACGCGGCCAAAGGGGTCATTCTGCAACATCGTGGTGACAAATTCCGCCGCAGCCGCCCGAAGATCAATAATCTTCTGACCCGACATCGACCCAGACACGTCCAGCACCAGTGAAATTTCAAGGTTATCGACGCTTTGTTCGGCCTGCGCCGTTGCCCGGGCGGGCAATTCGTGAATGCCCATCATGTGCATGAAATAGGGGTTCAGATCGACCTTGCCGCGCGCCATGACAGAGCTTTGGGTTTCGGACCGGGTCACGATGACATTGTCCAACTGATCGCCCAACCCCGCCTTGGACATGTAGTCGGCCACAACGTCCTCGGCATTCAACGTCTGCGACATCGAGGCGGCGGCAAGGGTTGACCGGTCCAGCGTCTGCTGCAACGTCACGCGGGTGTCTTCATAGCGCATGATGTCAACGGCCATGCCGCCCAGCATCACCATCAAGACGAAAAGGATCAGCGCAAAGACGATGATGGACCCATCTTCGTCGCGGGCAAAACGCCCAAACTGCTTTTGAAATGCGAAACGAGCCATATTCGTACCCTTGAACTGATCCGAAGTAGGCCGACCGCCGACCGCTGTCCGGACACATGAACGTCCTGACAGGCTGCCCAAATGTGGCAAGATCATGGCAACGAATAACTGGTCGGCTAAAATCCCATATAGAAAGAAACGAAGCCTGCTTTTTGCGTCACACTGTCGCCAAATGAACAACCTTTTAACGGCTAAATTCCTGCCAACTTTCCCCCCAAACCAAAAATTCGAATCACATTTGTGCCAAGAAAACGTACAGTATGACGGACAAAAATCCGTGTATTCGGACAAGGCGATGGCTACGATGGCACCGGGGCAGGGAGAGCGCCCCCATCGTCAAACAATGACCCAAAAGGCCCGAGGGAGAGAAAAACATGTCCGTCACTGGTGAACCCAGCTTCCGAGAATCCGTCGATCTGATGTTCAAACGCGCCACCGCGCTGATGGATCTTGGCCCCGGTCTGGAAGAAAAGATCCGCGTCTGCAACTCGACCTATACCGTGCGCTTTGGCGTGCGCCTGCGCGGCAAGATCGAAACCTTCACCGGCTACCGGTCGGTCCATTCCGAACATATGGAGCCGGTCAAAGGCGGCATCCGCTATTCGCTTGGCGTCAACCAGGACGAGGTTGAGGCGCTGGCGGCCCTGATGACCTATAAATGCGCGCTGGTCGAAGCGCCCTTTGGCGGATCGAAGGGCGGGTTGTGCATCGACCCGCGCAAATGGGACGAACATGAACTGGAACAGATCACCCGCCGCTTTGCCTATGAACTGATCAAACGCGACCTGATCCATCCGGCCCAGAACGTCCCCGCCCCGGATATGGGCACGGGCGAGCGGGAAATGGCATGGATCGCAGATCAATACGCCCGGATGAACACGACCGACATCAACGCCAAGGCCTGCGTCACCGGCAAGCCCCCCCATGCCGGCGGTATCCAGGGCCGGGTCGAGGCGACGGGCCGCGGTGTGCAATACGCCCTGCGCGAGTTCTTCCGCCACCCCGAGGACGCCGCCAAAGCGGGCCTGACGGGCGATCTGTCGGGCAAGCGCGTCATTGTACAGGGTCTGGGCAACGTCGGCTATCACGCCGCCAAATTCCTGTCGCTGGAAGACGGCGCCAAGATCACCGCCGTGATCGAACGCGACGGGGCCATCGTGGACGAGACGGGCATCGATATCGAAGATCTTCGTCAATGGATGAACGGCCATGCCGGTGCCTTGGCCGACTACCCGCGCGGCCGCCATGTCGCGGATGGTGCCTCGGTGCTGGAAATGGACTGCGACATGCTGATCCCTGCGGCGCTGGAAGGCGTCATTCATCTGGTCAATGCTGCCCGCATCAAGGCCCCACTGATCATCGAGGCCGCCAATGGCCCGATCACCTTTGGCGCGGATGAAATCCTGCGGAATAAAGGCTGCATCATCATCCCCGACATGTTTGCCAATGCCGGCGGCGTTACGGTGTCCTATTTCGAATGGGTCAAGAACCTGTCGCATATCCGCTTTGGCCGGATGCAGCGCCGCGCCGAGGAATCGCGCCACGTCGCTTTGGTCAACGAGCTGGAGCGTTTGTCAGGCGACAAGGGTCTGGGCTGGACGCTGTCGCCGGGCTTCAAGGACAGTTACCTGCGCGGGGCGGGCGAATTGGAGCTGGTCCGCTCGGGTCTGGATGACACCATGCGTACCGCCTACCAGTCGATGCGCGAGGTCTGGCATGGCCGGTCCGACGTGCAGGATCTGCGCGTCGCCGCCTATATCGTGGCGATCAGCCGCGTGGCGCAAACCTATGTGTCAAAGGGGCTGTAACCGAGGACCGATCAACCGTGGCGACGGGGCGGGCACGCCGGTCCCGTCGCCACGGTTGTCCATCCTGCCTCAAAAGTGCTTGCTGTGGTCGGCATCCCATCACGCCAAAACTGTGTTCAATTGAGTCGCATCTTAAGATCTCATTGTTTCGAAACGGCATAGCAATCCGACAAATGTTGACCTGGGTTGCTGATAATTTAGTCGTTTGGCTTATCTTTTTTGCGAGATATTTGGTTCGCGCCAAAGCGCTGCCCAGTTTATGCCCAAAAGAAACCTGAATTTGCGGCCACACGGAGAAGGCGAGGAGTCTTAACCGTCGCATCCGCTTATTTGGGGTAGGCGAAATGGCAAGCAGAAAGCTACTATTGAACCGGGCGGTCCGTACACTTCGCGGGTTCACGCGGAACGAGTCGGGGTCCGGGACCATCGAAACCGTACTTTGGGTTCCGGTCTTTGCCCTGATCATCGGGTTGATCGCAGACACCTCGCTGATTTTCGGTCGTCAGGCCGAAGCCTTGCGCGTGGTTCAGGACGCGAACCGCGCCTTGTCGATCGGTCGATTGTTGACCCCCGAGGCAGCCGAAGCCTATGTTCTGGATGCAATTTCCGAAATCAGCCCCAACGCCACCGTAGATACCGAGGTTGTCGATGGGATCATCATCACGCGGTTGAACATGCCCGCCTCTGACCTGTCAGCCACCGGGGTCTTCGCAACCTTCGACAGCGTTACGGTGAACATCACCTCTGAATTCATGTCGGAGGTGTAAGGATGTTGCGGGCGATAAAATCTCAGGTCGCGTCTGAAGACGGCAATGTGTCGATCTTTGCCTGTTTTCTGGTTCTGACTTTCGTGATGCTTGGCGGCTATGCGGTTGACGTGTCGGGAATGGCGACGGAATCTGTGCGGCTTCAGATGGCCGTGGACAGTGCCGCACATGCCGCTTTGGTCAAGCGCGAGGTGTCCACCGTGCCAGAGGCCAAGGCGCGCGCCCTTGATTTGGTCGAAATGAACCTGCCGGCCAGCTATTATGGAAATGTGGTTCATGATTCAGAAATTGTTTTCGGCGTCTGGAATCCTAACACGCGGACCTTCAGCGCGGATGCATCCTCCGGATCGGCGGTTCGGGTGACGGCACGTCGTACCACCGAGAACGACAACGCGATGCGCACCTACATGTGGCAAGTCATCGGCGTCAACTCCATGAACCTCGTCGCCCAGTCAACCTATACCACCTATGATCCGTCCTGCTTCCGCGAGGGATTTGTTTCGGATGATGTTGTGGATATCCAGTCCAACAACGCCTTCTCAAACGGCTTTTGCATCCATTCCAACAACTATGTGTCGTTGAATTCCAACAACTATTTCGAACCTGGAACGGTGGTGTCGATGCCCGATCTTGGCACCATCGACCTTCCCAACTCAGGGTTTGAATCGAACCTGGGCCTAAGCGAGGCTTTGCGTCAGGGAACCTATAACCTTCGGATTCTGAAACGCATCTCGGACATCATCGACACGATTGATGACTCGGACTCGCTGTATCGTCCAGCGTATCTGACCAGCGGTGTGACCCGGACCGTGACCGATAGCCGGATCGACGAGACTGACCTTGTGGAAGGGACGCTGCACTACTGGAATTGCTCGGGTGGATCAGGTGGGACGCTGAATCAAGCTGCCACGCCGATCAAGAATGTCGTGATTGTCGCAAATTGCGAAGTCAAGTTCGGCGCAAATACGGAACTGCAAAACGTCCTTTTTCTGAATACCAGCACATCAGACACCTCTTTCACAGCGCCATCCGGCCTTCAGGTCGGCAAAGATGATGGCTGCGCCGATGGCGGTGGTGCCCAACTCGTGACCCTTGGCGGCATGAACTTTGCGTCCAATCTTGCGATGTACGGCGGTCAGCTGCTGGCCGTCGGGGACGTCTCCTTTGCGGCGCAGGCAAATGGCATCGAAGGGGCCGCGATCGTCTCAGGCAGCCAGATTTCCGGCACCTCGAACATGGACATGGCCTTTTGTGGCACGGGCATGGACGGCAACCTGACCGCCAAGTATTTCCGAATGGTGGAATAGGCGCGGCCGATCAAGGCCGCCGCGCCAGCCTGCCGCGACATCCGGTGTCGGTAACGGATTAGGCTTGGCGCAAAGTCTGGCCGATACTACGGACCAAAAGCCGCCCGCAGGGGCAATGTTACGGGCAGGTCCATGCGCTATTCCGGGTTAAAGGTTATCACCGAAGGGCTTTTTGGCAACAAGGGCTGGAAACCGGCCTGGCGCGACCCCGCGCCGAAAGCCGAATACGACGCGGTGATCATCGGCGGCGGCGGGCATGGCCTGTCAACCGCCTATTACCTCGCCAAAAACCATGGGTTGCGCAACATCGCGGTGTTGGAAAAGGGCTATCTTGGCGGCGGAAATGTCGGACGCAACACCACCATCGTGCGCGCCAACTACTTCTTGCCGGGTAATTCCGAGTTCTACTCGCATTCGCTGAAGCTTTGGGAAACGCTGGAATCCGAGCTGAACTACAACGTGATGCATTCGCAGCGCGGGCAGGTGGTGCTGTTTCATTCCGATGGCCAGCGCGATGCTGCCATTCGGCGCGGCAATGCTATCGTCAACCAAGGCGATGATGCCGAAATTCTGGATGTGCCAACGCTGAAAGAGCGTTTTCCCTTCCTCGACTACACCCAAGCCCGCTTTCCGATCTACGGCGGTATGAACCAGCGCCGCGCCGGGACCGCCCGGCATGACGCGGTGGCTTGGGGCTATGCGCGCGGTGCCGATCAGTTCGGTGTCGATCTGATCCAGAACTGCGAGGTGACGGGCATCGACATCGACGGCGGCCGCGTTGTCGGCGTGCAAACCACCCGCGGCGCCATCAAGGCGCGCAAGGTCGGCATGGTCGCCGCAGGCCGCTCTGGGCAGGTCGCCGCCATGGCGGGGATGCGCCTGCCGGTTGAATCGCACATCATGCAAGCCTTCGTGACCGAGGGTCTGAAGCCCTGTCTCGACACCGTCATATCCTTTGGCATGGGCCATTTCTACATCAGCCAGTCCGACAAGGGCGGGCTGGTCTTTGGCGGCGACATCGACTTTTACGCTTCTTACGCCGCGCGCGGCAACTTGCCGATGCTGGAACACGTGATGGAGGCTGGCATGACCCTGATGCCGATGATCGGCCGCGCCAAAGTGCTGCGCACCTGGGGCGGTATCATGGACATGACCCCTGACGGTTCGCCCATCATCGACAAAACCCATATTGACGGACTGTTCGTCGATGCGGGCTGGAACTATGGCGGGTTCAAAGCCATTCCGGCCTCGGGCTGGTGCATGGCGCATCTGATGGCCACCGGCCAATCCCATGAGGTGGCCGCAAAATTCCGCCTCGACCGCTTCCGCACCGGCCACCTCCTCGACGAGGAAGGCAGCGGCTCGCAACACAATCTGCATTGAGGCTTTGAATGACCGCGATCCCCCGCTCAATTCTGCGACCTGCGTTCCCGGCCCTTTCGCCGGATTTGGATATTTGGACCACATTGAAGGCGCAAGCGGCCCCTATGGCCTTCAATGTGGACCAAATACCCCGGGGTGAGCGCGCAGCGCGAGGGGCAGCGCCCCTTTCCTTTTTGTGCCAAATGCCAAAGGCCCGCCCATGCGTCTGACCTGCCCCCTCTGTGGCCCCCGCGACCGGCGGGAGTTCTATTATTACGGGTCCGAAGATTACCTGAACCGCCCCGCCCCCGACGCCCCGGTTGAGGCTTGGGATGATCACCTGCACCTGCGCGCCAATCTTGCCGGGGTGATCAAGGATCTCTGGTATCACGAAGGCGGCTGTTCTTCGTGGCTTTTGGTCACCCGCAACACGGTCACCCATGAAATCCTTTCCGCCGAACGTGTGGCCGACCGCAAATCGGGTGCGGCATGAGGATTGCGAGCAAGGGTCTGATCGACCGCGACACCCAGGTCACATTCCGCTTCAACGGTGCCTCTTACATGGGGCATCAGGGCGATACGCTCGCCTCGGCGCTGCTGGCCAATGCGGTGCGGCTGGTCGGGCGGTCGTTCAAATATCACCGTCCGCGCGGCATTCTGACCGCAGGCTCCGAAGAGCCGAACGCGCTGGTGGAAATTGTCGAGGATGGCCAACAAACCCCCAACACCCGCGCCACCACACAAGAAATATTCAACGGGTTAGAAGCGCGCAGTCAAAATCACCTTGGCCCCCTGGGCTGGGATCTGCTGGCGATCAACGATCTTGCCGCGCCCTTCCTATCCGCCGGGTTCTATTACAAAACCTTCATGTGGCCGCGCAGCTTTTGGGAAAAGCTGTATGAACCGGTGATCCGGCGCGCGGCGGGTCTGGGGCGGTTGTCGCCCAACCCAGATGCCGCCCCCTATGAAAAAGCCTGGGCCAGTTGCGATCTGCTGGTCATTGGCGCTGGTCCCACTGGTCTGATGGCTGCGCTGACCGCTGCGCGTGCCGGGGCCGATGTGATCCTGGCTGACGAGGATTTCCGCATGGGGGGCAAACTGCTGTCCTGCGACGGCAGTATCGACGGTCAGCCCGCCTTGACTTGGGCCGAGGCAAGTCTGGCCGAATTGGCCAGCCTGCCCAATGTCCGTCTGATGCCACGCACCACCGTCACCGGCGCCTATGACAACGGTGTGTTTGGCGCGCTGGAGCGGGTTGGCCTGCATCTGCCCGCCGATGCCCATCTGCCGCGCGAGTGTTTTTGGCGGATCAACACCCGCCGCGCGATTTTGGCCACCGGGGCGCTGGAACGGCCCATCGCCTTTCCGCTGAACGATCGGCCCGGGATCATGATGGCGGGCGCGGTGCAGACCTATCTGAACCGCTACGGTGTCGCCTCGGGTCGCCGCGTCACGCTTTATGCCAACAACGACGCCGCCCGGGTGACCGCGCGCCATCTGATGGCGGCGGGTGTGCGGGTTGCGGCCATTCTGGACAGCCGTCCCGATGCGTCGTCGGTTGAGGATTGTCCGGTCTATCTGGGGGCAGAGGTGCTGCAAACCCATGGCCGCCACGCCCTGCGCGCCATAGAGGGTCGTCATTCCGGTGGAGAGTTTCGGCTGGACACCGATTGTCTGGCCATGTCTGGCGGCTGGAATCCGACCCTGCATCTGACCTGCCACCTGAACGGCCGCCCTCGCTGGTCCGAGGATCTGGCGGCCTTCGTTCCGTCAGAAGGTGCCGTTCCCGGCCTGACGGCCGCCGGGGCCGCCAATGGCAGCTTTTCCACCCATGGCGCGCTGGCCACCGGTCAGGCCGCCGCGACTGAGGCGCTGAAGGATCTCGGCCTGACGGCCCCCGACCTGCCCCTGCCACGGGCCGAGGATGCGCCATACCGGCTGACAGCGCTGTGGTCGGTCAAGGGCAAGCACCGCGCCTGGCTCGACTTTGCCAATGACGTGACGACAAAAGATATCAGCCAATCCGCCCAGGAAGGCTTTCGCTCGGTCGAGCATATGAAGCGCTATACGACCCAAGGCATGGCGCCGGATCAGGGCAAGAATTCAAACGTGGCGGCGCTGGCGCTGTTGGCTGATGCCACCGGGCGCGGTATTCCGGAAACCGGCACCACCACCTTCCGCCCCCCCTATACGCCGATTTCCATCGCGGCACTGGGGGCGGGTGGACAAGGCAAAACCTTTGCGCCGCAACGTTTCATGACCTCGGACCAAGCCTCACGCGACCGGGGTGCGCCGATGATCGAGGCGGGTCTTTGGTATCGCCCCAGCTATTTCCCCAAACCGGGCGAGGCGCATTGGCGTGACAGCTGCAACCGCGAGGTTGGCTTTGTGCGAAACGCCGTCGGGGTGGCCGATGTCTCGACCCTTGGCAAGATCGACATTCAGGGCCGTGACGCCGCGCGCTTTCTGGACCTTGTTTATACCAACACGTTTTCCACCCTGCCGCTGCACCGCGTTCGCTATGGGCTGATGCTGCGAGAGGATGGGCTGGTGCTGGACGATGGCACCACGGCGCGGCTGGGTGACAACCACTATCTGATGACCACGACCACCGCCGCTGCCGGTCTGGTGATGCGCCACCTTGATTTCATCCATCAAACCCATTGCGCCAATTGGGATCTGCGGTTTGTTTCCGTGACCGAGGCTTGGGCGCAATTCGCCGTCGCTGGCCCCAAGTCCCGCGCGTTGCTGAACACCCTGCTCGATGCGCCCTTGGGGGACTTCCCCTTCATGGCAACCGGCCCGGTCAGTCTGGGCGGCGTTCAGGCGCGGTTGTTTCGCATCTCTTTCTCTGGTGAGGAGGGGTATGAAATTGCCGTCCCCACCCGCTACGGCGAGGCTTTGTTCCGCGATCTGGTGGCGCGCGCCGAAACCATGGGCGGCGGTCCCTATGGGATGGAAGCGCTGAATGTCCTGCGTCTGGAAAAGGGCTTCATCACCCATGCCGAGATTCACGGCCGCATCAGCGCCTTTGACATCGGCATGGCCCGAATGATTGCCGCCAAAAAGGACTGTATCGGCAAGGCTATGGCCGCGCGCGAAGGCCTGTTGGGGATGGAGCGCGAGCAGCTTGTCGGAATTCGCAGTCAGACCGAATTTGGCGCCGGGGCGCATCTGTTTTCAAAGGGCGACCGGATTCATCGCGAGACAGGGCAGGGCTATGTCACGTCGATGTGCTGGTCTCCGACTTTGGGGGAATGGATCGGGCTGGCTTTCGTGAAAAACGCCCCGGCCCGCCACGGAGAGGTCATGCGTCTGGTCGATCACATGCGCGACCGCGATGTCGAGGTGACGCTTTGTCCCCCGGTATTCTTTGATCCTGAGGGGGGCAAGTTACGTGCCTGAACTGATCGCAAAATCCAGTCTGGACGGACAGGCACCCCTGACTCTGCTGGGCACCACATTGACCCCGGTGGATCTGGGCGTCATCACCTCCATCGCGGTGTTTCCGGGCCAAGGCAAGGCCGTAGACAAGGCGCTGAAACCGCTGGGCCTGAGTTTCCCCGGGGCGGGCGTCACAGCCGCCGCGCCATCGGCCCGGATCGTCTGGACAGGCCCCGATCAGGCCTTTCTGATCGGCATCCAAGCCCCCGATTTTGACGCTGCGGCTGCGGTCACGGATCAGTCTGGCGGCTGGTCAGCCCTACATCTGTCCGGGCCAATGCTGCCGCAGGTGATGGCGCGGCTTTGCCCTCTCGACTTTCGCCCCGCGGCCTTCAAACCCGGTCATGCCGCCCGCGCCCAACTGGGCCATATGAACGCGATCTTCTGGGCGGACGAGTCTGGCCTGATGATCCTGACCTTCCGATCGATGGCCAAGACCGCCTGGGACGAGGCGGCGCATGCCCTGACCAGCCTGTCGGCGCGGGCAAAGGCTGGGGTTTAGCGGGCGGATTTTATCCGATCAACGCGGCCTCTACCGCGTCATCCCAGCCGAGATACCAGCCGGTTTCGGTCTGGATCACCGGTCGTTTCATGACCGTCGGTTGGGCGGCGATCTGGGCTTCGGGTTCAGACTCGCGCAGGAAATCCGAAAAGCCGCGGTAGGTCGTGGACTGCTTGTTCACCACCCGGTCGCCAAATTCGGTGACGATCTGGTCAATCTCGGCCTCGCTAAGCGGCGCCGCGCGGATATCGCGGAAGGTTGCGGCCACCCCCGCCCGCTCCAGCGTTTTCAGGGCTTTCTTGGTGCTGTCGCAGGTGGAGATTCCGTAAACGATCATAGCGAGCCTTTGAAAATCATCCGGGTCAGGACCACGCCGATCCAAGTGGAGGCGGCGGTCAGGGCGGTGCCCCAAATCAGGTCGGTCGCCAGCATCCGGAACGTCCAGTCCTTCATAATCGCGTAGGAGGTGAATTCATAGGTCCCGTAGGCCATGAATCCGATCACGGCGGCGGGGATCAGGACTGCGCTGCCGGTTTTGACGGCGGGAAGTG
>JANNBI010000069.1:0-6076 GCA_031385345.1 Paracoccaceae bacterium
GCCGCCGCAGCAGCAGCGCAGGCTGCGGGAACGCCGGGGATGATCTCATACCCGATACCGGCGGCTTGCAGCGCCAGAATCTCCTCTTCCAGCCGTCCGAAAATGCCGCTGTCGCCGGATTTCAGCCTCACAACCTTGGCCCCGGTCCGGGCGTAATCCACCAGCAACCGGCTGACGTGATCTTGTTTCGGGCTGGGCCGCCCGGCGCGTTTGCCGACCGCCACCAGATCGGCGCCGGACCTTGCATGGGTCAGAATCGGCCCTGACGACAGATCGTCAAACAGCACCGCATCCGCCGCCTGCAACCGCGCCACGGCCTTCAGCGTCAGCAATTCCGGATCCCCCGGCCCGGACGAGACGAAACTGACAAATCCGGTCATGCCACGGCCTCTGCGATCAGGTGAAAGAAGGTTCCGGTGGCCAGCCCGCGGCGCGACCCGGTTTCCGCCACCGGCAAGGCGTTGGAATCCACCACGCTCGCCAGCGGGGCGTCAGGCTGGGAGGTGATCGTGGCATAGTGAAACTCATGCCCACGCAACCACGCCCCGGCCCCAAATCCCGCCGCCGGAGAGGTCAGCCGCGCCAACCGATAGCCCAGATGCATCCGGCGTTTTTCAAAGCTGGATTCCAGCCCCAACAGCCCGGCCATCTGGTGACGCTGGCCCTTGGCATCGACCAGTCCGGCCCCCATCGCCATATACCCACCGCATTCGCCATGTACCGGGCGGGTCTGCGCAAAGCTGTGCAGCCCGACGCGGTACTGCGCGTTCGCGGCCAGCAGCCCGGCATGAAGTTCGGGATATCCCCCCGGCAGCCAACAAGCATCGGCGCTAGCATCGGGACCTTGATCGGCCAAGGGAGAGAAGGGCAGGATCGTCGCCCCCGCCGCCCGCCACTGGTCCACAAGATGCGGATAGGTAAAGGAAAACGCCGCATCCTTGGCCAGCGCGATGCGCTGACCCGGTGGCGGGATCTGCGCGGCGGCCCGGTCCAGCGCGCGCAATGGTCCGGCGATTTCGGCCAGCCCCGACAGATCGACATGCGCCGCAACCATACGGGCGACCTCGGCGATGAACGCCTCCAGCTGCGGATGTTCTACCGCCTGCACCAGTCCCAGATGACGTTCGGGCAGGGACAATGCGGCCAGACGGGGCAGCGCGCCGAACACCCGGACCCCGGCGCGGTCCATACCGTCGCGCAACAGCGCCTCATGCCGGGGGCTGGCGACGCGGTTCAAGATTACCCCCGCCACCCGCACATCGGCGCGAAATCCCATAAGCCCGCGCGCCACCGCCGCCGCCGTCTGCGCCTGCCCCGAACAATCCAGAACCACCACCACCGGCCAGCCGGTCAGCGCCGCCAGATCCGCGCTGGACCCATTTCCCGCCTCACCCGGCACCGCCACCCCGTCAAACAACCCCATCGAGCCTTCGGCGAGCACCAGATCACCATCCTGCGCCGCACCGATCAGCGCCCCGATGCGCGCGGGCGTCATCGCCCAGGTGTCCAGATTGACCGAGCCTTGACGCGACGCCGCAGCATGAAACGCCGGATCAATGTAATCCGGCCCGGATTTGAAACAGCGCACCGCCCGCCCCGCATCGGCAAAAGCCCGCGCCAGCCCCAGCGTGACTGTGGTTTTCCCCGTGCCAGAGGCCGGGGCGGCGATGATCAGACCGACGCTCATTCCCCGGCTCTCAATTTTCGGCCGGAAAGCGCGGATCGGTGCCGATGGGGCGATAGCGCCGGTCATAATCGCCCGCATAAAGCCGGCTTTCACCATGCGCCTGCGCCCCCAAGGTGCGCCCGACAAGGATCAGGGCCGTCCGCTCCATCTCGCCAGCCAGCGCATGTTCCAGCGTTCCCAGTGTCGCCCGCACGATGCGTTGATCCGGCCAGGACGCGCGCCAGACCACCGCCACCGGGCAATCTTCGCCGTAATGCGGTGTCAGATCGGTCAGCACCTTGTCCAGCACATGGATCGACAGATGGATCGCCAGCACCGCCCCGGTCGCGGCAAAGGCGGCCAGATTTTCGCCCGGCGGCATGGCGGTGGCACGGCCCGAGGTGCGGGTCAGGACCACCGACTGACACAGACCCGGCAGGGTCAGTTCCGCCTCTAGCGCCGCAGCCGCCGCCGCAAAGGACGGAACCCCCGGCGTCACATCAAAGGGAATCCCCAGGGCGCGCAGACGGCGCAACTGTTCGCCCATGGCAGACCAGACCGACAGATCGCCGGAATGCAGCCGCGCCACGTCGTGACCTTCGGCATGGGCGCGGGCGATTTCTGCGATGATCTCATCCAGCGACAGGGATGCGGTGTTGACGATGCGCGCGCCGGGCGGGCAATGCGCCAGAATCTCTGGCGGCACCAAAGACCCCGCGTAAAGGCAAACCGGGCTGGCCGCGATCAGATCGCGACCGCGCAGCGTCAGCAGATCCGCCGCCCCCGGCCCCGCCCCGATGAAATGAACCGTCATAAACCCTCTCCTTCGGCCACCGCGCAGGTGGCCATGCCATCGCCCGACGACACGCGCAAGACCACCAGCCGCGCGCCCTTGCCCGCCCCGGCCAAGGCCGCCGCTTCAGCTACCGATCCGGTGCCGAACCGCGCCTGAACCCGCGTCGATTGCGTCGGCGTCACCACGCCCTGCACCGGCACGATGCGCAGCGGCAAAGCGAGGGCATCGGCCAAGGGTTGCAGCCCCGCCGCACGTTCCGCGATGGTGGCCAGCGCGGTCAAATTCCCGTCCCCGGCCATGGCCAGCGCGGCGCGCAGGCTGTCCGGTCCGGCGCCCGCGCGCATCCCGAAACCGGCGACGCGGATCATCGGTTTTGTCGTCACAACTGCACACTCCATTGCACCACCGGTCGCGCCGGGGCCCAGCCGCGCAGCCCGCCCAAGGGCTGAACCTGCGCAAAATCCATCCGCATCAAACTGCCGCCGTGACGGGCCTGAAGGCCGATCACCAGCGCCTCGGTTTCCAAAGTCACCGTGTTGACCACCAACCGCGCGCCCTTTGCCAGATCCGCCAGCCGCGCCATCAGATCAGCGGAAAAACCCCCGCCGACAAAGACCGCATCCGGCGGTTCCAACCCCGCCACCACCTGCAAGGACGCACCCTGAACCGCGCGCATCCGGTCGGACAGGCCGAAATCCTCGATATTTTTCAGGATGTTGGTCAGACGATCTGTTCGCGCCTCGACCGCGATGGCGCGGCCCCCCGCCAAACACCACTCGACCGACACGGACCCCGACCCCGCCCCCAGATCCCACAGAACCTGACCAGACCGGGGGGCCAGCGCCGCCAAGGTCACGGCGCGGACGGGCGATTTGGTGATCTGACCGTCTTGGGCGAACAGATCATCTTCCCGCCCCGGCACTCGTGACAGTGACGCGGCGCGACGTGGCACCTGCAAAGCGACGGCCACCAGATCCCCCACGTCCGCCAGCGCAAAGTCGTCGGCGTGCGTGGCCCGGACCCTTTGGCGCGGCCCGCCCAGCGCCTCCATCACCCACAGATCCGCCGCGCCCAGACCCTGTCCGACCAGCCAGCGCGCCAGATCACCCACCGCCGCGCCGTCCCGCAGCGTCACGATCAGCCGCGCCCCGGGTTGCAGATCGGCGCGCAGCGCGGTCAGGGGTCGGGCATGCAGGCCCAGACAGGTGACCTCTTCCAACCGCCAGCCCAGATGCGCCGCAGCATGGGAAAACACCGAGGTATTCGGAAACGCCAGCCACTCCCCGACCGTCAACGCCTGCACCAGCGTCCCGCCCGCCCCATGCCAGAACGGATCACCCGAGGCCAGAACCGCCACGCGCTGCCCCCGCAGCGCCAGCACCGGCGCGATGTCAAATGGCACTGGCCAGACCTGCCCCCGCGCCCCGATCAGGGCCGCCACCAGCGCCAGATGACGTGGGCCGCCAAAGACCACCTCGGCTACCTCCAGCGCGGCGCGGCTTGCGCCGGTCAGGCCATCCAGTCCATCCTCGCCCAGACCAATGATCGAAAGCCAGGCCCTATCCATGACGCTTCCCCCCAAGATCCTGCTGCTGGGCGGCACGGCGGATGCGCTGCGCATGGCCGAGGCCCTGCGGCAGGCCGGTCAAAGCGCGGTCTATTCCATCGCCGGGCGCACTGAAACACCGCGCATGCCCGACATGCCCCACCGGATCGGCGGTTTTGGCGGGGTTGACGGGCTGGTGCACTATCTGCGCGCCGAGGCGATCACCCATGTGATCGACGCCACCCATCCCTTTGCCGCCCAGATAAGCCGCCATGCCATACAGGCCACCAATGCCCTGTCCCTGCCGCTGATCGCGCTGGAACGGTCGCCCTGGACGTCTGGTCCCGGCGATACCTGGCGGTTTTTCAACGATATTCCGGCCATGGCTGCGGCCTTGCCTGCGACCCCGACCCGGATCTTTCTGGCCATCGGCCGCCAGAACCTGACGGAGTTCGCCGCCTGCCCGCAGCATCACTATCTGCTGCGGCTGGTCGATGCGCCGGGGGATCTGCCCCTGCCCAACACCCGCGTTGTCATCTCCAAAGGCCCGTTCACGCTGGCCGGGGATCTGGCCTTGATGCGCGATCACGGCACCGAACTGGTCATCGCCAAGAATGCCGGAGGGGAGGCGGCGCGGGCAAAACTGGACGCCGCGCGCGCCCTTGGCCTGCCGGTCTGGCTGGCGGATCGTCCCGCCTTGCCGCCGCGCCAGACGGCGGATTCCCCAGCCGAAGTGATAGACTGGCTGGCGCATCATCCGGCCCGCCGCGGCGTATAGACATAGGGCCCGACCCGGCGCGTCGCGGAATTTCCGACGATCACCAGCGTGCGCATATCGGCCATCTCCTCGGTCGCGCGGTCCAGTGTCACGGTCACGATCCGCTGATCGGGCAGGGACACGTTACGGGCAAAGGTGATCAGCCGCGAAGGCTCACATTCCGCGCGCAGCACTGCCAGAACCCGGCCAAAGCCATCGGGTCGGCTGGTCGAACGGGGGTTGTAAAACGCCATGGCAAAATCCGCCTGCGCTGCCAGCCGCACCCGCTTTTCGATCAGATCAAAGGGCTTCATGTTATCCGAAAGATTGATTGCGCAAAAATCATGACCCAGCGGAGCCCCGGAAGCAGCGGCGGCGGCCAGCATGGCGGTGATGCCGGGCAGCACCCGGATCACCGGCAGATCGGCGCGGCCCTCGCAAGCCTCGAACACCGCCGAGGCCATGGCAAACACCCCCGGATCGCCCGAAGAGACGACAACCACCCGCCGCCCCGCCAGTGCCAGATCAATCGCCTGCGCCGCGCGGTCTATTTCCACCCGGTTGTCGCTGGCATGCAGGGTCAGGCCAGCGCGCGGCGCGATCCGGGCGACATAGGGGATATAGCCGATGACATCGGTGGCAAGGTCCAGCGCGTCGCGCACGTCGGGCGTCATCAGCGCCTCATTGCCGGGCCCAAGACCCGCGACCACCAGCCAGCCGGTCATTCCGCGCCCTCCACTTCAGGACGACGGCCATGGCCATGCACCAGAACGATCGCGAAATAGGGGCAATCGGCGGCGTCCACTTCGGCCAGGGGGCGGATGCGTTCGCCCACCATGGTGCCGCGTTCGACCAGAATCGCCGCATCCAGCCGCCCCACCGCCGCCAAGGCCCGCGCGACCTTGGGCAGGTTGCGCCCGGTTTTCATGATCACCAAAGCGTCGGATTTGGCCATCTGGTCGCGCAATTCCGCCTCGGGCAGGGTACCGGCCAGCACGGTCAGAATGTCGTCGCCCCAGGTGATCGGCAGCCCGGCACGGTTCCAGCAGCCGACCATGCCGGGAATGCCCGCCACCACCTCGACCGGAACCACATCGCGCAGTCGCGACCACAGATGCTGGAAAGATCCGTACAGGAACGGATCCCCCTCGCACAGAACCACCACATCCTGCGTCGAGGCCAGCGCGGCCAGACGCCCGGCCCAATTGTCATAAAACATGGCCAGCAGAGATTTGTATTCGGCGCTGTCAAAGGGCAGTTCGGTGGTTACGGGATATTCCATCGGATATTCAACCACATCCGCCCGCAACA
>JANNBI010000140.1:0-1981 GCA_031385345.1 Paracoccaceae bacterium
CTACAAGAAACCATCCGCCAACGCCGCCGCGATCAAGGCCTTCGTGGTCAACCGCGTGGGCGACTTTGGCTTTGCCTTGGGGATCTTCGGGCTGTTCTATCTGACCGACTCGGTCCGGTTTGACGATGTTTTCGCCGCGACCCCCACACTGGCCACCACCCAACTGCATTTCCTGTGGACCGACTGGAACGCCGCCAACCTGCTCGGCGTGTTGCTGTTTATCGGTGCCATGGGCAAATCGGCGCAGCTGTTCCTGCACACATGGCTGCCCGACGCGATGGAGGGTCCGACCCCGGTTTCCGCCCTGATTCACGCCGCCACAATGGTCACCGCCGGGGTGTTTCTGGTCTGCCGTATGTCGCCTTTGTACGAATATGCCCCATCCGCCAGCACGATGATCACGGTCGTCGGTGCCTCCACGGCGTTTTTTGCCGCCACCGTTGGTCTGGTTCAAAACGACATCAAGCGTGTGATCGCCTATTCGACCTGCTCGCAGTTGGGATACATGTTCGTCGCCGCTGGCGTGGGTCTGTACCCCGTCGCGATGTTCCACCTGTTCACCCATGCCTTCTTTAAGGCAATGTTGTTTCTTGGCGCAGGCTCGGTCATCCATTCGATGCACCACGAACAAGACATGCGCAATTACGGCGGATTACGCAAAAAGATCCCCTATACGTTTTGGGCGATGATGATCGGCACCCTTGCCATCACCGGCGTCGGCATTCCCTTGACCCATTTCGGCTTTGCCGGGTTCTTGTCCAAGGATGCTGTGATTGAGGGTGCTTATGCCGGATCAACCTTTGCCTATCCGTTGCTGGTGATCGCGGCCTTCATGACCTCGTTTTACTCTTGGCGTCTGATGTTCATGACCTTCTACGGAACGCCGCGCGGCAATGCTCATACCCATGACCACGCCCACGAAAGCCCTGCCACGATGTTGATCCCCTTGGGCGTTTTGTCCCTTGGTGCGGTGTTTGCCGGCATGATCTGGTACGGCGTGTTCTTCGGTGACGAGGCGAAGATGCGCAACTGGTTCGCGATGGAGCCGGCAAGCGCCCATGCCACCGAAGGGGCCGCCAGCACCGAACACACGACCGAAGCCGCTACGACTTCAGAAGCGGCCACCACGGAAACTGTCGCACCGGCCGAGGCCACAGTCGAAACGGCCACTGCCGAACCTGTACCCTCCACAGCCCACGCCGCTGTCGCCCCCAAAGGCGCCGTCCTGATGCTGGAGGAGCGCGGCATCCTGCACGCCGCCCACGAATCCCCCACGCTGGTCAAACTTTCTCCGTTCATCGCGATGGTGCTGGGCTTCCTGCTGGCCTTCCAGTTCTACATCCGCAAACCGCATCTGCCCGCACAACTGGCGACCCAGCAGCGGCCCCTGTACCTGTTTCTGCTGAACAAATGGTATTTCGACGAGCTTTACGACTGGGTGATCATCCGCCCCGCCAAAGCCATTGGCAAATTCCTTTGGCAAAAGGGCGACGGCGCGGTGATTGACGGAACGATCAACGGCATCGCGATGGGGATCATCCCCTTCTTCACCCGTCTGTCTGGCCGCGCCCAGTCCGGCTATATCTTTACCTATGCGTTTGCCATGGTTCTGGGGATTGCCGTCCTCATCACCTGGATGACCCTCGGGGGGCACTAAGACCATGAACAACCTCCTGTCGATCATCACCTTCCTTCCGGCAGTGGCCGCCGTGATTCTGGCGCTGTTCCTGCGCGGTGACGATGCCGCCGCTCAACGCAACGCCAAGATGCTGGCCCTGATTGCATCGGTCGCAACCTTTCTGATCTCGCTGGTCTTGTTGGCAAAGTTTGATCCCGCCAACACCGGCTTTCAGTTTCTTGAAGACCGCGAATGGATCATCGGCCTACGCTACAAGATGGGCATCGACGGCATTTCGATCCTGTTCGTGATGCTGACCACCTTCCTGATGCCCATCACGATCCTGTCGTGCTGGGGCGTCAC
>JANNBI010000149.1:0-17909 GCA_031385345.1 Paracoccaceae bacterium
CGACGAACGCAAGCTGATGCAGATGGCGCTGGATCAAAACTCGGTCATCGTGGCACAGATGACGCCGTTTTTCGACTGATCAGGCTTTAACCCGCACCGACCCCGCACCGATTATCGGCAGCAGCGGATGCGCCTCATAATCGGCCAGAACCCGGCGCGGCAGCTTTCGGGGTCCGGTCGCCGTCGGGATCAGCAGCGCCACCCCGTCCACCGGCAACAGCACCGGCACCCCGAAATCCAGCGTGATCCCCACCGTCGACGCCCGCCGGTTTTCCAGCAACGCCGTCCGCCCGTTCACCATGACGCCCGACCGGATCAGCACCTCGTCCACCCCGCAGACATATTCCACCGAGGCCCCGCCCACCAAAACCATCTGATCGGCTGAAATCAGCAAATCCCGCGTCGCGCCGAAAAACGGCGTGCGCAACAGCACCGGCGCATAAGACCCGCGACTTGGCACCTCGATCCGGCCAATCTGTTCCAGCGGACGAAAGCCGTGGTCCAGCAACCGCACATGATCCCCGGCGCGCAAAGCTTCGGCCGTGACCACCCCGCGCGCGGTCTGCACCGGGGTATTGCGCCCGATCCACGACCGGCGCGGCGGCATCGACCGCCCCTTCGACAGCCCGAACCACAGAACGGCGGCATCCCAGACGCTGCCCGTCGCCAGCGAACACAGCCGGTCAAACATGTTCAGATCCATCGGCAAACCACCTGTGCCAGAGGCATCCAGCACATTGGCCACCCCCGGCAGCTCCAGCCGGATCAACCAGACCCCCGGCGCTTCGGCATCGAAATGCAGCGCCAGCCGCGCCACGCCGGTGACATGGGGCAGCGGCCCCGGCAGCACATAGCGCCGATGTTGCCCGCCCTGCCGCTGCAAGATCGCGATCCCGGCTTTCGGGTCAAACAGCACCGAAAACGTCAGCTCTGCCCCGTCCTCGTTGCGGGTGTCCAGCAGCACCGTCGGCTCTGTCAGCGGCAGATGGAATTCCACCGCGAACAGCCCGCGCGCCAGCTCCGCCTCGGCGGCGGCCCGAACCCGGCCCAGCGTCGTTTCGGAAAGGATCAGCCAGTCGTTCACACCTGCCCCGATGCTGTGAATGGATATGGGGCTGCGCATCGCGCCTGCCCCTACCTGTTGTGGGTTACCATAGCTTTCGCCGCGCGCTTTGTCATCCCTTGCGCAACGCGGTTGAAGCCGGGGCCTGCATTGGCTAGGTCTTTGCCAAAGCGCTGAAAGGTTAGCCCATGATGCCCACCGATCCGGTCGCCCTGACCGCCGCCCTGATCCGCTGCCCCTCGGTCACGCCCATCGAAGGCGGGGCCTTGCAACTGCTTGACACCACCCTGACCGCCGCCGGATTTACCTGCATCCGCGTGGATCGGGGTGGCACCGCCAATCTGTTCGCCCGATGGGGAAACCGCGGCGCGAACCGCAGCTTTGGCTTCAACGGCCATACCGATGTGGTCCCCGTTGGCGACGCCGCCGCCTGGACGCAGGATCCCTTTGGCGCGGCAATCGTGGATGGCTTTCTGTATGGCCGGGGCGCCGCCGACATGAAATCGGGCGTTGCGGCCTTTGTCGCCGCCGCCATCGACTTTACCCGCCAGACCCCGCCCGACGGCGCGATCATCCTGACCATCACCGGGGATGAAGAGGGCGACGCCACCGATGGCACCGTTGCCCTGCTGGACTGGATGGCCACCAACGGCGAACGGATGACCCATTGTCTGGTGGGCGAACCGACCAGCCCCAACGTGATGGGCGAGATGATGAAAATCGGCCGTCGCGGATCGATGACCTGCTTTTTTACCGCCACCGGCGTGCAGGGCCATTCCGCCTATCCCCACCGCGCCAAAAATCCGATGACCGCGCTGGTCCGCCTGTTGGCGAGGCTGGAGGCGCAGCCATTGGACCAAGGCACCGCGCATTTTGACGCCTCTACACTGGCGATCACCACCATCGACTGCGGCAATCCGGCCAATAATGTGATCCCGGCCAAGGGTCAGGCCACGGTCAACATCCGCTTCAACGATCTGCATTCCGGGGCCAGCCTGTCCGATTGGCTGCGCGCTCAGGCACAGGCCGTGGCGCAGGAAACCGGGGTTCAGATTGATCTGCGGCTGCAAATCTCGGGCGAAAGTTTTCTGACACCGCCGGGTGACTGGTCGGCCTTGGTGGCTGGGGCCGTGCAGGCCGAAACCGGGCGTCTGCCGGAAATGTCCACATCGGGCGGCACATCGGACGCGCGGTTTGTCAAGGATCACTGCCCGGTGGTCGAATTTGGTCTGGTCGGCAAGACCATGCATCAGGTCGATGAGCGGGTCGAGGTGGCGCAGATCCACCAGTTGAAAGCGATCTATACCCGCATCTTGCAGACCTATTTCGCATGACCATCACCATCGCCCAAACCCACGACATCGCCACCTGCCGCGCCCTGCGCCGCACCGTTTTCATCGAAGAACAGGGCGTCCCCGAAGCGGACGAGGTGGACGACCGCGACGACACCGCCATCCACCTGCTGCTGTGCGACGGCGATGCGCCCTTGGGGTCGGCCCGGCTGTTGCTTGGGTCGGGCTATGTGAAAATCGGCCGGGTCTGCGTGCTGAAATCCGCGCGCGGACGTGGCTTTGGTGCGGCGCTGATCCGCGAATCCGTCGCTGTCGCCCGGACCATCCCCGGCGTGGGCCACGTCACCCTTGGCGCGCAAACCCACGCGACGGGGTTTTATCAGGCGCTGGGGTTTTCCCCAGTCGGGCCAGAGTTCATGGATGCAGGAATTCCGCATCAAGAGATGACGCTGGGACTTTAGTAAGCTGTTGTTTGCCAAATTTGATTTAAATCGAATTTGGCCGCGCCTGCCTGCCCGTGGGCAGGCGCGATAGCCGCGCCCACCCCAGGCAGTCGCGCCCAAATTCCTGAAACTGACGGCCTGCTGACAGCCCCTTGGCCAGAGCCGTTCCGGCCCTGACCAACGGACCGAAAAACGCTCTCCCAGAGCGTTTCCAGATCGGTCCGAAACAAACACACCCCCCCAAATCGCCCTCCCCCTCCCCTTGTGGGAGGGGATAGGGGAGGGGGCCACCCCCCCGCTATCCTTAACAAACCCTTAAGATCCCAGATCTAACCACTTGATTCCAAACGACAATGAAAAATGTCCAGATCTGGACGCCCCCAAAGCCCTAAATCACCACCCCCAACCGCAGCGCATCATAAATCGCGGCGTGAATATTCCGCGCCTCAACCGCGTCGCCAATCCGGAACACCTGAAACCCCTGCGGCCCGCCCACCAAACCCTGCGGCCGCATCTCGATCAGCGCGTCATAATCCACCGCGCCCAGATTGACCGACAGCGGTTTCAGCGCGAAATACAGGTCCGAAATCGGCTGCGTCCCGTGGTTCACCACGACCTGATCGTAATGCGCCACTTTGCCCAGTTTCATGTAATCCGAATCAATCGTGGCCTTGATCTGGTTGCCGTCCCGCTCCACCCCGGTCAGCCGGTAGGTGACGGTAAAGGTCACGGCCTTGTCCTGCAAAGCCCGCATATAGGGCACCAGATTCATCGCCATCACTTCGGGCGCAAAGCTGCGGTCGGGCGTCATTACCTCCACCACCGCCCCCGCCTCGGCCAGCACCTGCGCCGCCTGCATCGCCGTGTGATCGCCAGCATCATCATACAGCAAGACGTTGCTGCCCGGCTTCACATCGCCCGACAGAATGTCCCAGGCCGACACGGTCAGATCGTTGCCAAAGCGCAGGATGTCTTTTTCCGGCAGCCCCCCCGTCGCCACGATCACCACATCCGGCGACAGCGCCAGCACATCCCCCACCTCGGCCCAGGTGTTGAACCGAAACTTCACCCCCCGCGCCGCGCATTGCGCCATCCTCCAGTCGATGATGCCGATCATCTCGGCCCGCCGTTTGGACCGCGCCAGCAGACCGACCTGACCACCCGGCCTGTCCGCCACTTCAAACACCGTCACCGCATGCCCGCGCTCTGCCGCGACCCGCGCCGCCTCCAGTCCCGCCGGACCGGCACCAATCACCACAATCCGTTTGGCCACCGCGGCGCGGGGAATGTCGTGTGGCAAAACCTCCTCCCGCCCGGTTGACGGGTTGTGAATACACAAAGCCATTCCGCCCTGATAGATCCGGTCCAGACAATAGGTGGCCCCGACGCAGGGCCGGATATCCTGTTCGCGCCCTTCGATGATCTTGCGCAGGATATGCGGGTCGGCCATGTGGGCGCGGGTCATGCCAACCATATCCAACTGCCCGGTCGCAATCGCATGCCGCGCCGTGGCCACATCGGGGATCCGCGCGGCATGAAAGGTGGGCATGCCCACTTCGGCCCGGATGCGTCCGGCAAAATCCAGATGCGGGGCTGAAGCCATGCCGTGGATCGGGATCACATCGGTCATGGCGGCATCGGTAAAGATCCGACCCTTGATGATGTTCAGAAAGTCCACATGGCCAGAGTCGCGGAACATTTTGCCAATGGCGATGCCTTCGTCGGCGTTGATCCCGCCCGGCTCGGCCTCATCCGCGGTATAGCGCACACCCAGCAGGAACCGCTCTCCCACCCGTTTGCGACAGGCGGACAGCACCTCCATCGTAAACCGCGCCCGGTTCTCCAGATTGCCACCATAGGGGGCGAGCAGCGCGTTGGTGAAGGGCGACATGAACTGGTCCATCAGATGGCCGTAGCATTCGAATTCGACCCCATCCAACCCGGCTGCCTGCATCCGTTCCGCCGCATCGGCATAGTCGGTGATGATGCGGGCAATGTCCCAATCCTCGATCACCTTGGGGAAGGCGCGGTGCGAAGGTTCGCGCGACGGCCCCGCCGCCACAACCGGCAGCCAGTCACCCTTGTCCCAGCGTGTCCGTCGCCCCAGATGCGTCAGCTGAATCATCACCGCCGCCCCCACCTCGTGGCAGTCATCAGTCAGGCGCTTCATCCAAGGCACCACCTCGTCCTTGTAAGCGAGGATATTGTTGAACACCGGCGGGCTGTCCTTTGATACCGCCGCCGATCCTGCGGTCATTGTCAGCGCCACGCCAGCCTTGGCCCGTTCCAGATGGTACAGCCGATAGCGGTCTTTCGGCATCCCATCCTCGGGGTAGGCCGGTTCGTGGCTGGTGGTCATGATCCGGTTGCGCAGGGTCAGATGTTTCAGCTGATAGGGCTGCAACAGCGGGTCTTTTGACATGGATGCGGTCCTTTGGCGGCAAGGGTCGGGGGTTTCACACCCCCGGGGCCGAATTTTCGCAGAAAATTCAACCCTCCCCCGTGGGAATATTTGGGAACAGATGAATGCAGGCTAGGCGGCGGCTGCCCTGCAGGCCTGTCTGAATACGACATCAGGCCCCGATATGGCGCTGCCAGCCCATCTGATCAAACAGCGGGGCGTAAAGCGCAGCGAGGGCGCGCAAGGTGGGGCCGTCGGTGGTGCCGCGCTCCTCCCAGGCTTTGGTGGCGATACCCAGAATGCGCGGGGCGATCAGCGGCTCCATCTGGGCGTCTTCGGTCGCGACCTCGCCCCAGAAACAGCTTTGGACGCCGGCGATGCGGGGGGCGATATCCTCGGCACCTTTGGGGACCGGATCCCACTCCACGGTCTTTTCCAACGAGACGGTGCCAGCCCAGGTCGCGCCCCAGTCGCCGGGGTCCGGACTATGGGCCAGGTCGAAATAGGCGTTCTGGGCCGGGCACATCACCACATCATGGCCGCGCCGGGCAGCATCGACCCCCGGCCCCTGCCCGGTCCAGGAAAACAGCAGCGCGCCATTGCCGATGCCGCCATTCGCGCCCTTGGCCGCCTCTTCCCAAGCCGCCGGTTGGATGCCCTTGGCCACCAGCATCGCCGCCAGCCGCGCCATCATCCAGCCCTGCACATCGTCGCTTGTCCCTAGTCCCTCGGCCAGCATCAGCGCCTTGACCGCAGGCGAGCCGGTCCATGCGCCATGCGGGGCCTCGTCACAGCCCAGATGCAGCATTCCCATCGGAAACATCGCCGCCACTTCCAGCATAAGCGGCTCTAACAAGGCCCAGGTTGCCGGCATCGCCGGGTTGACGATATTGTCGAGATAGCCCTGGACCGAGCGTTCTTCGCCATTGTCGCCGGGGTCGCGCAGGCCGGGTAGGGCCTTGATCATGGCGTAGCTATGGGCCGGAATTTCAATCTCTGGCAGGACTTGAATGTGTAACTCCGTCGCCCGCGCCAGAATCCGCGCCACATCGGCGGGGGAATAGCTGCCGCCGGACCGGATCCCGCCGCCAAAGACGCCGGGCAGCAGACAACCCTCTCCGCGAAAGGCGGTTTGCTGCCACAGGGCTGGGGCGGTGGTGACTTGCAGGCGAAACGCCTCATCATCGGCCAGATGCCAGTGAAAGCGGTTCATCTTCAGCAGCGCCATCAGATCCAGCAGGCGCAAGATGTTGTCCACGCCGAAGAAATGCCGCACGCAGTCCAGATGCTGGCCCCGGTAGTCAAAGCGCGGCGCGTCAGTGATCACGCCGCAGGGGATAAGACAATGGGTGGTCTGGCGCAGCGACAGCAGGGTGATCGCGGCATTGTGCAGGCCCGTCGTGGTGGCGGCGGCGATGGTTGCGCCTTCGGGCGTCAGGGTCAGACGATAGCCTTCATCCGGCAGGCTGGCCTCGGTCACGATCGTGATGGGCAGGCCATTTGCGTCTCTGAATGGCCCAAAACCCAGCCTTTCGGCCAGCGCCGCCGCCCCGTCCATCCGGGGATCAGTGCTGGCGAATCCAGTAACGCTGACCACCCCGCCCGACGCGGCCCAGCTTTGCGGGGCAGGGATCAGGGGAAGGGTGTCGGCGGGCAGCGGCGGGGCCGAGGGTTCCGCACCCGGCAGCACGCCCAAAGGCGTTCCGGGCGGCAGGGGAAGGCAGGTCTTGCCGATCTTCAGATAGGCCCCCAAGGGCAGCCATGCGCGGTTGCGCGGTTGAAAGCCGGGGTTGTCATAGGCCAGAACGACCCGGTGCGTCGCGCCTGCGGCAATGTCGGGCAGCAGCACCTCGGCAAAACCGGCCAGACGATGCACCAGCACCCCACCGGCAATCACTTGCGGCGCGGCCATCAACGAAAAGCAAAGGATCGGCGCCGAAAGGGCGGTATCAGAGCCTATCTCGCAGTGAATTTGCGTCCCTTCGATCCAGGATGCGAAGGTCAGGGTTGCAGGAAGGGGCGTGGTCACAGGATGGAATCCAGTCGAAGTTCAGCGATGAAGTCATAAATATCCGACCGGTACAGCCCACGGGTGTATTCGATGGGCCGCCCGCTGGGCAAATAGGCGGTCCGGTCAATGCGCAGCACCGCAGCGCCATCCGCAAGGTTCAGCAGCCGCGCGTCCGGCCCGATCAGATTGACCGCGCTGATCCGCTGCACCGCCCGCGTCGGTGCCGTGCCCGCATTGCGCAGGATGTCATAAAGCGAGGTTTCGACGGCCTCTGGGTCGGGTAAAATGTCATTCGGCAGGCTGGACCACTCCAGCGCCAGTGGAATTTCATCCGCGCTGCGCAGCCGGTCAACCCGCGACACCCGGTCGCCGCCCGACAGCCCCAGCGCCATCTGCTCATCCGGGTTGGGCAGGAAAATCCCCCGCCGCAGGATACGGCTGGTCGAGGTTTTGCCCCGTTGCCGCATGTATTCGGTAAAGGACAGCAGCGCCGACAGCGAATGCTCCATCTTCGCGCGCGGACTGCGCACAAAGGTTCCGGCACCGCGCCTTTGTTCCAGAACCCCGTCCTCGACCAGTTGCGACACCGCCTTGCGGACGGTCACACGGCTGACCTCTGCCAGTTCGGCCAGTTCGCGTTCGGGGGGCAACTGGGTTTCAGCCTGCAAATCCCCGGTCGAGATCGCTGCCGCGATATGCCGGTACAATTGTTCATAGCGCGGCCCACGCCCGGCGCGGTACCAATTGCCCGGATGAAACAAGATATTGTCCAAAGCGTCGTCCATTGGCCCCTCGGGATTGGTATGGTTTCAACCAGACCATTTTGCCTGCTTCTGCCAGATGGACTGCCTTTCGGGCGGAAAACAAGCGGTTTCTGGACCGAACGAAAATAATTCCTGGAATTGGTATTATATAGGTAGCTTTATAGGTTTGTTTTGGTATTGTCACGGAATTGAAGATTCGGCGCAGCCCCAGACGGCGCGCCAGTTTTGGGAGGGGCTGCATGACCGACGCAATCGCGCCAATGGACGGGGTCCGCAAAGCCACCCGTCGTGGCCTGTCGGAGAACCTTTTTGCCTGGCTGCTGATCGCCCCGGCTTTGGTCTTTATCGGCTTTATCGTGGCCTGGCCGCTGGTTGAAACCATCCGCCTGTCCTTCACCGACGCCACTTTGGGCGGCGAAAGCTATATCGGCTTTGCCAACTATGTCGAACTGTTCAACAGCTCCAAATTCTACGACATTGTGGGGCGCACCTTTTACTGGATGTTCCTGTCGGTGACGCTGAAACTGATCATGGGGCTGATCGGGGCCACGCTGTTGAACGCGGCGGTTCCGGGCAAGGCCTTGTTCCGCATCCTGATCATGCCGCCGTGGGTCATCCCGATCGCCATTGGCGTCATCGGCTGGAAGTGGATGTACAACGGCTATTTCGGCCTGATTTCAGGCTTGTTGATGGAGTTTGGGATCCTGGACGAACGGGTCGCGCTGCTGGCCACCAAAACCAGCGCCTTTTATTCCGCCGTCGTCACCGATGTCTGGGTCGGCACGCCGATGGTCACGCTGTTCCTTTTGGCCGCCATGCAAGGCGTCAGCCGCGATCTGTACGAGGCGGCTTGGGTCGATGGCGCGGGCCGCTGGTATCGGTTCCGCCGCATCACCATTCCGCAAATCATGCCGGTGATCGTGTCGATGGCGCTTTTGTCCGCCATCTGGACCTTCAACAGCTTTGAAATCATCTGGATCCTGACCGAGGGCGGACCACGCGGTGCCACCACCACGCTGATCATCGACACCTACAAGGTCGCCATTTCTTCGCAGCGCTTTGGTGAAGGTGCGGCGCGGGCGGTGGTGATTGTGGTGCTGCTGGCGGTGTTCTCGCTGGCCTATATGTTCTTCTTGAACCGGGTAAACCGGCATTATGGGGCGAAATAGCATGTTGATGGATCGTCTGAACATCTGGCAGAAAATCGGCACCTATGCCGCTCTGTTCGTCTTTCTTCTGTTCGTCCTGATGCCCTTCATCGAGATGTTTCGCGTCTCCCTGCGCCCGATGAGCCATCTGATGACCGCCGACTTCACCTGGTGGAGCGAGGATTTCAGCTGGCAGGCCTACCGCGACATGTGGGTGACGGTGCCGCTGTTGGGCCGCTATATCCTGAACTCCATCTTCATCGCCACCACGGTGACCCTGATGACGATGGTGGTGGTGGTCCCGGCGTCCTATGCCTATGCCCGGCTGGAGTTTCCGTTCAAATCCCTGTCCTTGGGCATGTTTCTGGCGGTCAATATGTTCACCGGCGCGGTGCTGCTGATCCCGCTGTACCGGACCCTGCGCGCCCTTGGCCTGCTGAACACCTATTGGGCGATGATCATTCCGGGCGTGGCATTCCTGATCCCCACCGGTATCTGGCTGCTGCGGTCCTATCTGGAAAAGATCCCCAAAGAGATGGAGGAGGCCGCCTATGTCGATGGCGCGTCCCGTCTGTACACCCTGCGCCGTGTGGTCATCCCCTTGGCGGTGCCCGGCCTGATCGTGGTGGCGACAAGCGTGTTCATCGGTGCCTATGCCCAACAGTTCCTGTTCGCCATTGCCTTCAACAACGTGCGTGAATTGCAGCCGCTGCCAGCGGGCCTGTTCGAATTCATCGGATACCAAGACACCACCTGGAACGAGATGATGGCCGCCGCCCTGACCGGGGTGCTGCCCGTCATGCTGTTTTTCTTGTTCTTGCAGAAATACCTCGTCGCGGGCTTGACCGCTGGCGCGGTGAAAGAGTGACTTAAAACCAAGACCAACCATGGGAGACGACAAATGAAGCATATCCACACCATGACAGTCGCTGCCGCCCTGCTGGGCGCATCGGCCCTGTCAGTGCAGGCACAAGAGCTGCATTTCATCATGTGCGGCGGCGAAGTGCGCCCTGCCGACCAAAAGGTGATCGACGATTTCATCGCGGGCAATCCCGGCGTGACCGTGAACATGGAAGCCGTCGAATGGGGCACCTGTCAGGACAAATCCATGCAGCTTGCGGCCGCCGGTGATCCGCCGTCCATCGCTTACATGGGCTCGCGCACTTTGCGTCAGCTGGCCAAGAATGATCTGATCGTTCCGGTCACCTTTACCGCCGAAGAAGAGGCGATTTTCCAGCCGGGCGTTCTGTCCACCGTCTCGTCGGGCGGTCAGTACTGGGGCATCCCGCACGCCTTTTCGACCAAGGCACTTTACATGAACTGCGCCGTGATCGAGGCTGCCGGGGCCGAATGCAAAGCCCCTGCAACCTGGGCTGACCTTGTGACCCTTGCGAAAACCGTGACCGACAACACCGACGCCGCAGGCATCGGCATTGCCGGCAAGGATTTCGACAACACGATGCACATGTTCCTCGACTTCTTGTATTCCAACGACGGCATGGTCTTTGACGCCGAAGGAAAACCGGCTCTGGACAGCCAGAACACCCGCGAAACCCTGCAACTTTACGCAGACCTGCTGCCCTATATGCAATCCGGCCCGACCGAGTGGGAGCGTGACCAGATGAAGGATCTGTTCAACGACGGCCAGATCGCCATGTATATCAGCGGTCCCTGGGGCAAGGGCCAGCACGCCGAAAAGGTGCCGACCCAAATCGTCGCGCCGATCCCGCATGGCCCGTCGGGCGACAGCGGCACGATCCTGATCACCGATTCTATCGCGGTGTTCAAAGGCACCGGCCATGAAGATCTGGCGATCAAACTGGCCAAGGCCCTGACCTCGGGCGCGGCCCAGTATGACCTTGACAGCACCTGGGGTCTGACGCCGATCCTGGACTACGAAAAGCTGGGCATGACCGATGTCTACTACAAGGCGGATTCCTGGCCGATCTTCGTGGCAGGCATCTCGACCGGCGGACCGGAGCCGATGGTTGAAGACTTCAAATCGCTTCAGGCCGTGTTCACCAATATGATCCAAGGCATCATGCTGGGCGAAGGCACCGTTGACGAGCTTGTCACCGAAGCCGGCGTTGAACTGGCCGCCGTGCGCTGACCAGATCTGAAGGGGGCGTTCGCGCCCCCTTGACCCCCTTCCCCAATGACACGAGTGAGATCGATGGCACCGCTGACCCTGCATAACATCACCAAGGATTTCGGAGCCGCGAAGGTTCTGCACAACATCGATCTTGCCATCAAAGACCGCGAATTTGTGGTGTTTGTCGGCCCGTCAGGCTGCGGGAAATCCACCTTGCTGCGGATCATCGCCGGGTTGGAAGCCGCCTCGTCTGGCCGCATCGTGATTGAAGGTCAGGATGTCAGCGATCTTCCCCCGGTTGAACGCGGCATCGCCATGGTGTTTCAATCCTATGCCCTGTACCCGCATCTGACGGTGTTCGAAAACATCGCCTTCCCCCTGCGCGTCGCCAAACTGCCCGAGGCCGAGGTCAAATCCAAGGTCGCCAAGGCCGCCGAGATCCTGCAACTGAACGACAAGCTGCAATTGAAGCCCGGTCAACTGTCGGGCGGTCAACGTCAGCGCGTGGCCATCGGCCGGTCCATCGTGCGCAATCCCAAGGTTTTCCTGTTCGACGAACCCCTGTCCAATCTGGACGCCGCCCTGCGTGGTGACATGCGGGTCGAACTGTCGCAACTGCACCGCGACCTGTCCGCCACCATGATCTATGTCACCCATGACCAGATCGAGGCGATGACCATGGCGCATCGCATCGTCGTGCTGAACAAGGGCCGCATCGAACAATTCGGCACCCCGATGGAATTGTACCACCACCCCGCCACCAAATTCGTCGCGACCTTCATCGGTCAGCCCAACATGAACCTGCTGCCCGCCACCGTGCTGGGTGCAGGGTCCGACGGGTTGACCGTCGAATTTCACGGCGGCCTGCGTCTGACCCTGCCGGTTGACACCGCGACCGCCAAGGTGGGCGATCAGGTAGAGGTTGGCATCCGCCCCGAAAACGCCCGTCTGGGCGAGGGGCTGTCAATGAAGGTTCGGGTGCTGGAACGTCTGGGCGGGGTTGCGATCACCTATGCGGTGATGCCGGACGGTCAGCGGTTCTGCGCCACCCTGCCCGGCGATGCCGCCGTGGCCGAAGGTCAGACCATCTCGGTCGCGATCAATCCCGCCGATTGCCACGTCTTTGATATGGCCGGAAACGTCATGCGCCGCCGCATGGCCCCCGCCATCGCCGCCTGAACAGGAGAAATACGATGCGTATTGTCACAGCAGGCATGGGCCTGCGGGCCGGGCATGTCCTGTCCACCCTGCTGGAAGCCATGCCAGAGGCGCGGGTCGTCGGCTATTACGACCCCCAGCCGACCCATGCCGACATGCTGGGCGATCCGCCGCGCTTTCCCTCGATCGAGGCGATGTTGTCGGACGCCAAGCCGGATCTGTACTGCATCTTCTCGCCCAACGTCTTTCACCTTGACCAGATGCGGCTGGGGTTCGAAGCCGGGGTGCAGATGTTCACTGAAAAGCCAGTCGTCATCACGATCGACGAGACCTTGGAACTCGCCCGGCTTTTGGCCAAACACGGCGGCGTCAACCGCGCCATGGTCGGTCTGGTCCTGCGCTATTCGCAGCACATGGTCGATCTGCGCGCGGCGATGGCGGCGGGGATGCTGGGCGATATCGTCAGCCTGGAAGCGAACGAACATATCGCCCCCTACCACGGCGCGTTTTTCATGCGCGACTGGCGGCGGCGCGATGCCTATGCGGGTGGTTTCCTGCTGGAAAAATGCTGTCACGATCTGGATATCTACAACATGGTCACCGGGTCGCGCCCGGCGCAGGTGGCCAGTTTTGGTGGCCGAAAATCCTTTGTGCCCGCGAACGTTCCCAAGTCGAACGAAGAGGCCGAGATCTTCCATGTCAAGAAATCGGTCTGGGAATCGGTGCCGGACCCCTTCCATTCTGACGGCGACATCATCGACTATCAAACCGCCATTCTGCGCTATGAAACCGGCTCTACTCTGGCCTTTCACACCAATCTGAACACCCCGGATGAACACCGCCGGTTCTGCATCATGGGCACGCATGGCATGGCCGAAGGCGATTTTGTGCGCGGCTATCTGAAGGTGACGGCGCGCGACGGCCGCACCCTGATCGACAATGACTATACCGCCGGGGCCGCCGCCAAAGGCGCGCATTACGGCGCGGACGAGATGATGTGCGCCGACATAACCAAATATCTGCGCGGTCAAGCTTCGTCGCTGCCCGTCTCGATCCTTGACGCGATGGAGGCTGGGATTGCCGCCCTTGCCACGGATGAGGCGCGGTTCAAAGGCCAGGTCGTGGACCTGACCGAAACCTGGGCGCGCTTGGATGCTTACGGGTTGCGCAAATGACCCTGCCCCCCGACGCTGGCCACCACATGCGCGCCGAAATCGCGGAATCGCCCGGCGTTTTCGCCGTCTCGGCGCTACAAACCGTCTCTGCACCGCCTTTATCCACCTTGCGCGCCTTCTACACCGTGGCGCGCGGATCGTCCGACGCCGCTGCCAATATCTTGTCGTATGAGGTGATGCGCGAAACCGGTTTGCCGATGACCTCGCTGCCGCCGTCGGTGTTTTCGCTTGGGCGCGGCGTCACGTTGAACGGGTCCGCCGTGCTGGTTGTCTCGCAATCCGGCGCAAGCGAGGATCTGGTCAGATCGGCCAAAGGGGCCAAATCCGCCGGGGCCTTGGTTCTGGCCCTGATCAATGCGCCGCGATCGCCGGTAGAGGCGTTTTCCGACACCCTGATCCCCATCGGTGCCGGTCCCGAACTTGCCGTCCCGGCCACCAAATCCGTCATCGGGGCCATTGCCGGGGGAATGGCGCTTTTGGGCAGTTTGGTGCCTGATTACGCCCCCCGCGCCGCCGCTTCGGCCCGCGAAATTGCTGGCATGTCGGGCAAATCCCTGCCCCAGACGCCCGCCCTTCTGTCCGCCCTTCTGCGCGCCAGCCATGTCTTTGTGATCGGGCGCGACACCGGCTATGGCGCGGCACAGGAACTGGCGCTGAAGATCAAGGAATGCTGCGCCCTTCATGCCGAAGCCTATTCCAGCAGCGAGGTTCTGCATGGCCCCTTGCAACTGGTTACCAACCCCCTGCTGATCCTGATTCTGGACACCGAACAGCCCGACGTTCAGGACAGCCTGAACACTGCCGAGGCGCGGTTTCGCAACGCAGGTGGCACGGTCTTTCGTCTGCGCCCGTCGGATGTGGGGGCCAAGGGCCTGACCCCCGCCGCAGCTGCCGCCGCCTTGCTGTATCTGACCTATCCTTTGGCCTTGCAAACCGCCCTGTCCTTGGACCATGACCCCGACCGCCCCGCGACCCTGTCCAAAGTGACCCAAACCACATGACCGACCTTGCCACCTATGCCACATGGCGCGAAATCCACGCGCAGCCTGCGATCTGGCGGGATTGGGGTGCGACGCTTGATGTCACCAGACTTCGCGCCTGGGTCGCGGCGTTGGGGGTGTCAGAGGTCTGGTTCTGCGGTGCCGGAACCTCGGCCTATATCGGGGAAATCTTGGCTTGCGGGCTGGAAGGCGCGCCCGGCCCTCGCCTGCGCGCCGTGCCGACCACCGATATCGTCGCCCGCCCCTATGCCTATCTGACCGGCGCGCCCAAACTGATCGTCAGCTTTGGCCGCTCTGGCAATTCCACCGAATCCATCGGCACCCTTGCCGCGCTTGACGCGCTGGCCCCCGATTGGCCGCGCCTGAACATCACCTGCAACACCCGCTCGGCCTTGGCGCAGGATGCCAGCGCCAAGGTGATCTTGTTGCCAGAGGCGACGCATGACGCCGGTTTCGCCATGACCTCCAGCTTTTCCACCATGCTGCTGACCGCGCTGGCGATCTTTGACACCGCCACGCCAGATACCGCAGTTTCGGGCCATCTTGAGACGCTTTCCCACCACCTGACCACCCTTTTGCCCGCCTTCCAGACCGCCGCCCACAGCGCCCGCCGCCCGGATCGTGCGGTTTTTGTCGGCTCTGGCCCGCTGGCCTTTGCCGCGCGCGAGGCGGCGTTAAAAGTGATGGAGCTTTCTGCCGGTCAGATCCCCGCCCTGTGGGACAGCAGCCTTGGCTTCCGCCACGGTCCGAAAAGCTTTGTGCTGCCGGGTACGGACATCTGGGTTTTCCCCTCCTCCGGCGCACATACCCGCGCCTATGACGCCGATCTGATCACCGAACTGCGGCAGCAATTCCCCGACAGCACGATCACCGCGCCCGATGTGCCGCAGCCCTTTGGCGATCTGTGGTCGGTGCCGTTGTATGTCGCCTTGGCGCAGGTGCTGGCCGTGGTCTGGTCCGACGCGCTGGGCCTGCCGGTCGATGATCCCTTTGCCGGTCAGGGCACCTTGTCGCGGGTGGTATCAGGGGTAACCTTGCACCCCGTGGTGGCGAAATGATCGCCGCCGGGATCGATCTGGGCGGTACCAAGATTGAAGCGCAGGTGTTTGATGCCGACTGGCAGCAGACCGGCCACCGCCGCATCGACACGCCGAAGGATTATCCCGGCCTTGTCGCCGCGATGGCCGCTCAGATCGCCTGGATCACGGCACAATCCGCACCCGCCACCCCGATCGGCATTTCTGCCGCCGGTCTGATCAACCCCGACACCGGTCTTGCGCTGACCGCCAATCTGGCCGCCTCGGGCCATGCTTTTCCGGCGGATATCACCATCGCTTCGGGCCGTTTAGTAACGTATCTGAACGATTGCCGCGCGCTGGCCCTGTCCGAAGCGACCTTTGGCGCGGCCAAGGGTTTCAGCCCGGCGCTGGGCCTGATCCTTGGCACCGGGCTGGCGGGCGGCGTGGTGATCGACGGCCATCTGATGCCAGCCCATGCCATGGTGGGGGGGGAGTTCGGGCATTTCCCGCTGTCCGCAATCCCCGTGCAAACCCATGCCCTGCCCATCCTACCCTGCGGCTGTGGCCGTCGCGGCTGCACTGAAACCCTGCTGTCCGGCCCCGGCCTGTCGCGCATCGCCGCCCGTGTGACCGGCAGGGTCGTCTCGCCCGAGGTCATCACCCAAACCCGAAGAACCGACCCTGACATGGCCAAAACCTGGGCCATCTGGCTGGAAATTGCGACCGATCTTTTGATCACCCTGTGTTTCACCATCGACCCGCAGGTCATCGTTCTGGGCGGTGGGCTGTCCAAAGCCCCCGGCCTGATCGACGATCTGAACGCCAGTCTGAACCGCGCCATGCTGATCGGATTTCGCATCCCCAGCCTGCGTCTGGCACAGGGCGGCGATGCCAGCGGCGCGCGCGGTGCCGCCTTTGCCGCCTGGCAAACCAGCCAGCCCCCTTATCCGCACGGAGGCCCCGCATGACCCCGGATTCGCCCCAGATCTGGCTGTGTCCGGATCGCCTGTTTGACGGCCAGACCCTGCTGGGCGGTCGCGCTTTGGGACTTAGCCATGGGCGAACCACCCAGATCCGCGCCCTGTCCGATCTGCCCGCCACCGCCCGCCGCCTGCCCCTGTCCGGTACTCTGACGCCGGGATTTCTGGATTTGCAGGTCAATGGCGGCGGCGATGCCTTTCTGAACGCCTCGCCCAATGCCGCCGCCATGGCCACCATGGCCGCAGCACACCGCCGCTTTGGCACCGTGGCGATCCTGCCCACCGTGATCACCGACGCGCCCGAGGTCTTGGCTGCCGTGGTCGATGCCGCCCTTGCCGCCAAGGGTCAGCCGGGCATTCTGGGTCTGCATATCGAAGGCCCGCATCTGTCACTGATCCGGCGCGGCACCCATTCAGCGCAATGGGTGCGCCCGTTTGAACCCGCCACATTGTCCCATGTCAAACGCCTGCGCGCCGCAGGGATCTTCGTGAAAATCACCGTCGCCCCCGAGGCGATGTCCAAAGGTCAGATCGCCGCCTTGGTCGCCACCGGGGCGGTCGTTTCCCTCGGCCATTCCGATGCTTCGGCAGAGGCGACACGCGCCGCGCTGGCCGAAGGTGCCAGCTGTTTCACCCATCTGTTCAACGCCATGTCCCCGATGCAAAACCGCGCGGCAGGTGTGACTGGGGCCTGCATCAATTCGACCGCCTATGCCGGGATCATCTGCGACGGCCACCATGTTGCGGATGAAATGGTCGGTCTGGCGATCCGCGCCCGCCCGGTGCCGGATCGGATGTTTCTGGTGTCGGATTCCATGTCCACCGTCGGCGGGTCCGACCGGTTTGTGCTTTATGGTCAAGAGGTTCGTCTGATCGGTGGCCGTCTGGTCAACTCCGAAGGATCCTTGGCCGGCGCGCATGTCACAATGGCCGAAGGTCTGCAGCGGCTGATTTCCGCCGTGGGCATTCCGCCGGAACAGGCGCTGAAAATGGCGATCAGCACCCCGGCGCACTTGGCCCAACAGCCTGCCCTTGCCAGCCCGGCAGCGCGCGACCTGTCCGATCTGGTCCTGCTGGACGCACAGTGGCAGATCACCGCAATGGGCGCGGATCTGGCGCAGGGTCAAGCCGCCTAAGCCCGCCCCGGTCCCGCCTCCAGAAACGCGGCGAGGGTTCCGGGCCAACTGGGCGTCGCATCGCCCTTGGGCCAGCCTTGCCGGTAATCGCTGGGACGCCGGCCAAAGCATTTCCCGAAAGCATGCGCGAAATGCGAAAGGGTGTTGAACCCCGAAGCGGTGGCAATGTCGCGCACGCTCAGCTTGGTGGAAATCAGCAGGACCCGCGCATGTTGCAGCCGCACCA
>JANNBI010000150.1:0-6346 GCA_031385345.1 Paracoccaceae bacterium
TCTTCCAGCCCGCGCAGAACGTCCGGCACGATCAGCAACGGCGCATCCGCCGCCACGCCGTCAGGCACGCGCGACACCAGCGCCGCCGCCGCCCCCATCTCCAGCGCGCGGGCGACAAAATCATGCCCGTCGCGCAGATCCGACAGCGCCACGAACAGATCGCCCGGCTCCAGCGTGCGGGTATCAATCGACACGCCTGACGCGCACCAGTTGGCAGGCCCCTGCCCCCCCGTGGCCGCAAGGGCCTCTGCCGCTGACCAAAGTCCCATCAGATCACCCCGTCCAGTGCCGCCACCGCAATGCTTGCCTGTTCCACGTCGTTAAAGGGATAGATGTCGCCCTTGATCACCTGTCCCGTTTCATGCCCCTTGCCCGCGATCAACAGCGCGTCGCCCGGCAACAGCGCATCAACCCCGCGCAGGATCGCCTCGGCCCGGTCGCCCACCTCGTTCGCCTCGGGACAGGCGGTCAGGATCTGGGCGCGGATGCTGGCAGGATCTTCGGACCGGGGATTGTCATCGGTGACGAACAGCACATCGGCATGGGCGCGCGCCGCCGCCCCCATCAGGGGCCGCTTGCCCCGGTCGCGGTCGCCGCCCGCGCCAAAGACCACCACGATCCGCCCCATCACATGCGGGCGCAGGGCCTGCAAAGCGGTGGCAATCGCATCGGGCGTATGGGCGTAATCGACAAAGACGCTGGCCCCATTGGTCCGCCGCGCCGCCAGTTGCATCCGCCCGCGCACCCCGCCCAGATAGGGCAGCGCCGCCATCACATCCCCCGCCTGCGACCCGGACCCGATGCACAACCCTGCCGCCAGCGCCACGTTTTCCGCCTGAAACCCGCCGATCAGCGTCAGGCGTTCCTGATAAACCACGCCGCGGTACGACAGCCGCAGATCCTGCCCCGTCGCATCATAGCGTTGCGCCAATATCCGCAGATCGCATTCCGCGCCGTGGCCGACCGTGATCACATCCTGCCCCTTGGACAGGGCCAATGCCACAACCTGCGCGCCTTTGGCGTCGTTCAGATTGACCACCGCCACGCCGTCATCCGGCAACACCCGGTCAAACAGCGCGGCCTTGGCGTCAAAATAAGCCTCGAAGGTCTTGTGATAATCCAGATGATCCTGGGTGAAATTGGTAAAGCCCGCCACGCGCAGCCGCACCCCGTCCAGCCGCCGCTGATCCAGACCATGGCTTGACGCCTCCATCGCGGCATGGGTCACGCCCGCCTGCGCCGCTTGCGCCAGCATCCGGTGCAGCGTCACCGCGTCGGGTGTGGTGTGGCTGCTGGGCGCTTCCCAAGCGCCTTCGACCCCGGTGGTGCCGATATTGATCGCGGCATGACCCAGATGCATCCAGATCGCCCGCGTGAAACTCGCGACCGAGGTTTTGCCGTTGGTCCCCGTCACCGCCACCATCACGGCAGGCTGCGCGCCGAACCACAGGGCCGCCGCCCCGGCCAAGGCCTCGCGCGCGTCCTGCGCCACCACCAGTGCGGCCTGACTGTCCGCCAGCGCCGCCTCGGCCAGCCGCGCGCCTGCCGCATCGGTCAGCACCGCCGCCGCCCCGCGCTCCAGCGCCAGTCCGATAAATTCCGCCCCGTGCCGTGCAGCCCCCGGCAGGGCGGCAAACAGATCGCCCGGCCCCACTGCCCGGCTGTCCAGCGTCAGGCCGCCGATCACCGGATCCCGCCCCGCCCGCGCCGACAGCCCCAGACTGGAAAGTTTCTTTGCGGCTAATTTCTTCACGGCCATGACGATTGCACCTGTCTTTGCACCAACCCAGACTGGGGACCACCTCAGACTGGGCGCCACCTCAGACGGGACGCCGCCCCAGACCGGGACAGCGCCTCAGTTCTTGACGGCTGTTAGCTCATTTTCAACCGGGTCTTCAACCTTCGGCACCATTCCCATCAGGGGCGCGATCCGTTTGATGATCTCTCCCGCCACCGGAACCGCCGTCCAGCCCGCCGTGCGCCGCGCCTCCCCACCGGACGATCCCAGCGGCTCATCCATGGTGACGATCAGCACATATTGCGGGTTAGAGGCCGGAAAGACGCTGGCAAAGGTGTTGATCACCTTGTCCTCGTAATACCCGCCGCCGGGACGTGGCTTGTCCGCCGTGCCGGTCTTGCCCGCCACCTCATAGCCCGGCACATCGGCCAGCGTCGCCGTGCCGCTGACCACCACGCGCCGCAGCATATCAACCGACGACCGCGACACCGCCGCACTGATCACCCGGATGCCGCGCATCGGCTCCACCCGTTTCATCAGCGTGGGCGACACCTTGATCCCGCCATTGGCGATTGCGGCATAGGCCGCGGCCAGGTTCAGCGGGCTGGACGACAATCCATGCCCGAAGGACGCCGTCACCGTCACGATGTCAGGCCATTTCGCCTGCCGCAAAGGCTTGGCCCCCGGCGCTTCGGTCAGTTCCACCGGCGAGGCATCCAGCAACCCTAGCGCGGTCAGAAACGCCTGCTGCCGCTCGCCGCCGATCATCAGCGCGATATGGCCGGTGCCGATGTTGGATGAAACTTCCATGATCTCGGACACCGATTTCGTCGGGCCATAGTTCTTGTTGTCAAATTCGGTGATCCGCTTTTTGCCGATCTGCAAGGACGAGGTGTTGATCTGGGTTTCGGGCGTCACCAACCCCAGTTCCATCGCCTGCGCCGCCGCAAAGATCTTGAAGGTCGATCCCAACTCGTAAACGCCCTGCACCGCGCGGTTGAACAAGGGGCTGTCCGCCGGTTCCGCCCCCTTGGCCACGATCGGGCTGGGGCGGTTGTTGGGGTCGAAATTCGGCAGGCTGGCCATGGCCAGAATCTCGCCGGTCTGCACATTCATCAAAATGCCCGCTGCACCCTTGGCCTGCATCATCACCATGCTGGCGCCCAGAACCTCTTCCATCGTCGCCTGCAAGGTGATGTCGATGGTCAGTTCCAGCGGGTTGCCCGCCTGTGCCGGATCGCGCAACCGCAGATCCAGCGCGCGCTCGACCCCCGCCACCCCGATCAGTTCTGCCGAGGCGACACCCTCATCGCCAAAAGACGCCCCGCCAAGGATATGCGCGGCCAGATTGCCATTGGGATACAGCCGCATCTCCCGCGGGCCAAACAACAAACCGGGATCCCCGATTTCATGCACGGCCTGTTGCTGTTCGGGGCTTAACACCTTGCGGATCCACATGAAACTGCGGCCATCGGTAAAGCGGCGCAGCAGATCTTCCTCGTTCAACTCGGGGAACAAGGCCGCCAGTTCGCGCGCCACGCGCGGCGGATCCACCATATCGGCGGTCTGCGCATACAGCGAATTTGTCAGCATGTTGGTGGCCAGAATCCGGCCCTGTCGGTCCACAATATCGGCGCGCTGCGCCTGAATGGTCACGGCACCGCCTTCGGATTTCGGCTCCATCGGGGTCTGGCTGGACATAAATCCCATCCGTCCGCCAATCGCCGCAAAGGCGACGATAAAGCTAAGGCCAAGGATCCCCAGCCGGAATTTCGCCCGGCCAATGGCGCGGTCGCGCATCGCCTCATGGCGCAGACGCAGGTTTTCGCGCTCGATCATGTCGGGGTTTTCCCCCTTGGCGCGGGCGTCCAGAATCCGGGCCAACGGGCGCAGCGGGGCGCGGATCATGGGGTGCTCTCCTCGACATCGCCAACCAGTTCGCCCACCACATCCACCGATTTCGACAGATCCAGATCGCCGGGCAGGCTGCTGGGCATCGGCGGCGCGGGATAGGCGATGGCCGTGGCGGTCCCCAGTTGCGCCGGCTCCATCGCCATCAACTCCAGCCGTTCAAAATTCAGATTGACCAGTTCGCGCAGCCGGTCTGGCCTGTTCAAATAGGCCCATTCCGCTTTTTGGGTGGAAATCGCATCGCGCAGCATCCCGATCTGACCTTGCAGGTCCGACACTTCGGATTCCCGCGCGCGCATGTCATAGTTTTCCGAATAGGCCCAGGCGCCAAGGCCCAAAAGCCCCACGAACGCCATGGCATAGATCAAGGCCCGCATCATTTCCCCCGCCCCTTTTGTGGCAATTCCGGTGCGTCCACCTCGGCGGCACTGACCCCCAGCGCCGGGGCCGACGTGCGCCGCGCCACCCGCAGCTTGGCTGACCGTGACCGCGGATTGCTCGCCAGTTCCGCCTCATCCGCCGTCACGGGCTTGCGCGTCACCAGATCGAACCGCGCCGTGGTGGCGGTCTTGGCGGGGGCATAGCGGTTGGTGTTCGGCTCTTCGCCGGCCGCGCGCTGGAAAAACCGCTTCACCACGCGGTCCTCCAACGAATGAAAGGTGACAACCGCCAGCAGACCACCGGGCTTCAACGCCCGCTCCGCCGCCTCCAACCCCTGCACGAGTTCCGAAAACTCTTCATTCACCGCAATGCGCAGCGCCTGAAAGCTGCGGGTCGCCGGATGGCTTTGCCCCGGCTTCGGACGCGGCAAACAGCGCGAGACGAGTTCCGCCAACAGCAAGGTTCCGGTGATCGGCTCTTTGATGCGCGCAGCCACGATAGCATGGGCGATCCGGCGCGATGCGCGTTCTTCCCCGAAATGATACAGAATATCGGCCAGCCGCTCTTCGCTGGCCCCATTGACGATATCCGCCGCCGTCTCGCCGCTTTGCGCCATCCGCATGTCCAAGGGGCCATCCTTGGCAAAGGAAAACCCGCGTTCGGCCAGATCCAGCTGCATCGACGACACGCCCAGATCCAGCACCACCCCGTCCAGCGCCTGCCCGGCATGAACATCCAGACTTGAAAAATTGCCCGCCACCAGCCGCAACCGGTCGCCGTACTCCCCGATCCAAGGCGCAGCCAGATCAAAGGCCAGCGGATCGCGGTCCACCCCGATCACCAGATCCGCCCCGGCCGCCAGCAGCCCCCGCGCATAGCTGCCCGCGCCAAACGTGCCGTCCAGCCAGACCCCGGACACCGGCGCGCAGGCCGCCAGGAGGGGCGTCAGAAGAACCGGAGTATGAGGGCTTTGCGCTGGCAGCACGTCGCGGGTCATGTTCTCACCCGCCTCGATGGGCCCTGCCGACCAAGGTCAGCGGATCAACTCCATCATCGTCATCCATCGCCTGCTCGGCGTCATAGACTTCGCGGCGGTACAGCTTGAATCGGTTGGTAAACCCGGCAAAGGCCGCCTCGCCGCCTGCCGCCAGATCCTCGGGACCAAAGCCCATCTTCTCGCGCACTTTCAGCGGCAGAACGATCCGGCCATCCGGCTCGATCTCGGCCATCACGGACCGGCTGATCAGGTCACGCTCGGCGCGCTCACGTTCGGGGCTGCCCAGGTCCATCGCTTCGATCTTGGCCGCCAGCACATCCGCCCCGGCCTTTGAATAGCACTCGACAAACCGGCGCGCTTTTCCACCATAGACCATATAAACACGAGGGCGGGGAAATTCGGGGGACGAAGGATCTTCCGCTTCCAGAATACGACGAAAGGCCGCCGGGATGGACACCCGCGCCTTGGCATCCACCTTCTGGTAGACTTCGCCTCTGAATGCCTCGCTGCCCATGGGCTGGTGCGGTCCTTCTCGTCCTTTTGTGGGGTTGTCAAAGCCCCGAAATAGAATCGGCGGACCGGGTTGCTGCCACTACCCGATCCGCCTTCTGTCCCATCGCTGGGCGTCCAACAGCGCGCCACCTGGGGGAGATGTCTGCTCGCGCGCGCCGGATCTCTTGTATTCAATGAAAGCGAGTGCCTGTATGAGCCTGTCTTTTTTTATTCGCCATGTTCGGGGTTCTTCAGCCGCCCCTGCTTTATTTGCTCGTTTTCATTTCCGTGACCCAGATATGGCACGGGTTTTTATGGGAAACAATGGAAATTTTTGGGAAAGCGCCCATAGATCTTGTTCCCAACCCCTCGCAAACGCAGCATTTAGCGGGTCCAAGGCGCGATAAATTCCCAATAATAGCAGAACACGCCATCGTGACCGCTATATATAGATATCTTATCGGGATAAGTTTCATTCCCATGCCGTCCCAAAAAACTTTGCGCCGTAGCGTCGCCCTCCCCAAGTCTGCCGCAATTTTGGGCAGACCCCGCGAAAATCTCCCGTCGCCCGATACGAATCACCCTCTGCACCCCCCATTTCCCCTGCACTCCCATCGGCCCCACCGCCTCGAAGGCCCCTCGCAAACCTACCCTCCTCCCCCTTTCGCTCTCAATTCACTCCCCCCACCCCCACCTTCACTTTGACCCAAATATTCCCTGCCAAAGGCTCCCCAACCCCCAAAGTCCCGCCACCGCTTAAAAGCCTCCCCGACCCCCACCTTCACTTTGACCCAAATATTCCCCGCCGGAGGCTCTCCTGTTTCGCC
>JANNBI010000155.1:0-2407 GCA_031385345.1 Paracoccaceae bacterium
GGTCAGCAGTTCGCCGCGACGGAAGGTCTGCAAAAATTCGAGGAAGTTCAGTTCGTGGCGCGGATTGGCCATGTTCGGTCCTTTCGGGAGGGATCTGTGGGTCAGGCGGAAATCGGGTGGCGGTGCAGTTTGGCGGCGAGGTTGCGGATCAGGGGGCTGGCGGCGAAGGCCAGGGCGATCGCACAAGACTGGGCGAGAGTTTCGGGGGTGGCGTCCATCGGGCGGCGCAGGGCGTGAAGCGCCCAGTGCAGCTGCGCCTCGCGCTTGGCGGGGTCTGTGTCGGGATGGCCGCCCAGGGCCACGCGGGCGCGCCAGTGCCACAGCGACCGCGCTTCGGACAGGCACAGTGCCGAGGCGGTGATGTCGTGCAGATGTATTACCACCACGCCCTTTTCGGTGCGGGTGATGAGGCTGTTGTCGTCCGCCGCGGCGGCATCGCGCAGGATGGTTGATTGCGCCATCAGGTGGTTTTCAGGATGGGCGGCGATGGCCGCATCGAGGGCGGCGACGGTGTCGGCCAAGGTGGGGCGGGGGGAGGTCATTCGATGCCGCCCTTTTTCTGCGCAGGGGCTGGCACGGGGGCGTGCACCGTGTCCCAAGTTTGGGTGACCGGCACTTCAATCGACTGAAGAAAGTTGTTCAGCGCTGCGTCCATCAGATTGGTAAAGGCCAGTCGCAGATCAGCATTTTGGTAAAAGGGAAACGCCAGCCACCCGATCGCCATTTTTCCGGGACCCTTGGTATCGCCCCCAATGTAGGCTGTCATCGCCCGGTCTTCGGCGCGGAGATAAATGCGAAGTTTTGGATCGAGGTTGGTCATGCTGCCACCAACGGTGGCAATGGGTGAATAATTCCGGTGTTCTGGTCCAGGACCATCGTCGTCGGGCCAAGATCGACCTCGATGGTGAAGGCTTGCAGGTTTTCGGTCTGGTTGACCGTCAGGCGGGTGACGCGGTGCATCGGCAGGAGGTTCAGGACATCCGTGACGGTCAGGACGGGCTTGGTCTTTGCGCCCTGTGGCCGAAAGATATCGCCGGGGACGCCCAGCATCTGCGCCGAATCGTGTCGTTTGAGGTGGTCAAGAAATTTCATTCGATGTCCTTTGCCAGGATGAAGCCGGAGCAGGCGGCGGTTTCGGCCTCTTCCCATTCCCGGTTGGGGCCGGAGGCGAATTTCTGGTTCGGACCGGGCGTGGTGCCGCTGTATTCGTGGCGCGCGCAGCCGTCGCGCAGGGGGCAGATGCGCGAGGCGCACATGAGTTTGGGCGGGGTCATCTTAGGCCGCCATCATCGAGGCATGGAGCAGTGCGCCTGCGAGGGCGAAGAAGATGCCGGAGGCGAAGGCAAGAACGACCGCCATGGCGCTGGATTCCTGTTCGGGCAGGTGAAAGAACCGCGCCTCGCCCGAGGAATAGAACCCGGCCTGAAAGGTCAGCTGATAGGCCGCGCAGGACAAAGCCACGGCGGCGGCGGTGATCATCACGCCGGAAAAGAGGTAGATCAGCGCAAGAAGGGTCATGCGGCACCTGTGTCGGTTGTGGTTGCGGGATGGGCGGCGTCGGTGATTGAGGGTGCGTCCCCCGCCCAAAGATTTATGGGGGGATGATCGATCCCAAGGATCTGCACATAGATGGATGCGCCTGCGGCGATGGCGGCGCGTTCGGCCTCGGTGCAGTCCCATGCGGTGATCATGCAGGGGGTGCCGCCCGGCAGGGCGGTGTCCAGAACGGACAGGCCGCTATAGCCCTGCGACTTGCCGATGTGGCGGGTGGCGCCTTCAATGCGCAGCGGGATCATGCTGCATCCCCCTGCGCGGGTGCGTCGGGGGGCAGGGCCGGGCCAGCGTCGTTGAAGCGTTCGGAGGCGGTCAGGATGATGGTGGCGGTCCCAGTGCCGGGCGGACAGGGTTCGCCAATGTCCCAGTCAAAGTCGGCTGCGATCGCGGTTCTGGGCTGGACCGGGGCTATGGGTGCGGCTTTGTCGCGGGCGGCCAGCCTCTTCAAGAATTCTTGCGCGTCGTGATAGGCCAGAAGGTCGGTATAGCTGACCGCGCCGACCTGAACCTTGTCGCCGCGCGCCATGGCCTCCCGGTCGGCACGGGAAAACATCTGCGCCAGTTCGGTGGCGGGCATCAACATGGTGCTGCGCGGGGCCTCGGCAATGCGGGGCTGTTCGATCAGCAGGTAATGGGTGGTGGGCGAAGTCGGCTGCGACATGGGGGCCTCATCGAGGTTGCGATGGGCTGGACATTATAGTGTAATTGCCCTATGTCAATCCAAATGTAGTGCTAAAACACTACAAGAGAAGCGCTCGGCGCGGAATCAGTTGAAGGACAAAGAGATGGAGCAGGTTGAACATAGTGGCGTTCCTGACCCGCGGGTGTTTACCGAACAGGTCAGGCAGGACGG
>JANNBI010000161.1:0-5182 GCA_031385345.1 Paracoccaceae bacterium
AATTGATCGTAGGGGCCGGACCAATAGGTGAGCTTTTTGTTGTCCAGATGCAGGATGCCGGTGACGGAGCGGTTCAGAAGGCCGCGGTCGTGGCTGATGATCAGCACGGTATGGGGGTACTTTTGCAGGTAGGATTCCAGCCACAGAGCGCCTTCAAGATCCAGATAGTTGGTGGGTTCGTCCAAGAGCAGATAATCGGGCTGCGCAAACAGCACGCCGGCCAGCGCCACGCGCATCCGCCAGCCACCCGAGAAATCCGAGCAGGGGCGCAGTTGCTGATCAGGTTCAAACCCCAAGCCCCGCAGGATCGACGAGGCCCTCCCCTCGGCTGACCAGGCGTCAATGTCGGTCAGGCGGTGCTGAATCTCCGCAATCCGGGTCGGGTCGGTGGCGGTGTCCGCCTCGGCCATCAGGTCGGTGCGTTCGGTGTCCGCCTCCAGCACGGTTTGCAGCAACGAGGTGGAGGAGGACGGCACCTCTTGCGCCACGCCGCCAATTCGGGCTCGGCTGGGCATCGAGATTTCGCCGTTCTCCAACGCCAGCTCGCGCCGGATCAGGCGGAACAGCGTGGTTTTGCCCGCGCCATTGCGCCCGACAAGCCCGACTTTGTGGCCGGTGGGAATGGTGGCCGAGGCCCCTTCAAACAGGGGGCGGCCTTCGACGGAATAGGTGATGTCTTCAATTTTCAGCATGCCCGCGCCATGCCCTATGGGCGCGGCGGCGTCAACCGCTTGCGTTACTTTGCGGCCCGTCCATCGGGGTATTCTGCCGGGCCTTTCAGCTCCAGCTTGTTGCCAAAGGGGTCGTGAATGTAAAAGGAATGCCCCACGCCGCGCGCGCCGCCGTGAGTGGCCTCTTGCACGATGGTCACACCGTGCGCGGCCATATGCGCGCGCATGGATGCCGGTTGGATGGGCGAGCAGGCGATACACAGATGATCGACGTTGCGGCCGCCTGCGATCGGCGGCACGGCGGATCCAGCCCCGGGATGCGTGGTGTCCCACAGCACGATCAGTGCCGCCCCGCACCACAATTGTTCCATCCCCAAAGCCGGATAGGAATAGCCAGGCACACAACCCAAGACGCTGGTGTAGAAGTCAACCGCGCGGGCCATGTCATCGACCAGATACACAACATGGTCTATGCCCGTCAGGGTGAAAGGGGGTGCGGACATGGCTGCTCCTGTCGGTTTCGCTGCCAAATGACCGCTTTGCATTCCGCTTTTCAAGCCCCAAGCCGCATGGTAGCAGGCGCCACATCAATTCCGGGCCATCAGCGCCCCCAAAACCGGAGAGCCACCATGGCCATCGAACGCACCCTGTCGATCATCAAACCCGACGCCACCAAGCGCAACCTGACCGGCAAGATCATTGCCAAATTTGAAGATGCCGGCCTGCGCGTCGTGGCCTCCAAGCGGATTCACTTGTCCATGGCACAGGCCGGAGCCTTTTACGCCGAACATTCAGAGCGCGGGTTCTATGGCGAGTTGTGCGAATTCATGGCGTCCGCGCCAGTCGTGGTGCAGGTTCTGGAGGGCGAAGGCGCCATTGCCAAGAACCGCGAAGTGATGGGGGCCACCGATCCCGCCGCCGCCGCCGCCGCTGGCACCATCCGCAAGGAATTTGCTTTGTCCAAGGGCGAAAACTCGGCCCATGGGTCGGACAGCGAAGCGGCAGCGGCGCGCGAAATCGCATTCTTCTTTTCGGGTCTTGAACTCGTCGGCTGAGGCGCTTTTTGCCACCAACAGGGAGGGCTTTTTGCCCTCCCTGACCCACCCCCGGATAGTTTCGTCAAGATGAAGGCGAGCGAGGTCAGGGCTTTGCCACGACACCTATCAGATTGAGGGCTGCTTCCAGATCGGAGCGGCCTTTTTCCGGCGTGCCCTTGATCGAGCGTTTGATCGCGTCGAACTTTTTGCGCAGGGCGATTTTTTCAGCGCCTTTGCAATCGGTCCATGGGCGGCCTTGCAACCCCATAACCAAAACGTAATAGCCAATGAAATGCGCGGGCAGCCCGGCCAGAAGCCAACGGCGATAGGCCTCATCCGCGCCCATTTCGCGGATCTGTTCAGCGGTGGTGATGCCAGCTTTGGCGAAATGCGCCTCGGTTGCGGGACCAAGGTTGGGGATGGTGGAGACTGCCGACATGACCTGACTTTGCCAAAACTACCCGACCAGCCTGACGGTTGGCCGGGCCAAGTTCAAGGGGCGATCAGATGGACGCCCAGTCGCGGATGATCGGGGGATTTCCCTGCTGCGGCGGCGTCGGTGCCTGACCTTGCTGCTGGGGTTGCGGGGTCTGGCTGCCACCTTGTTGGGCGGGCTTGGGATTTGACATTATGACTGCTCCGGTCATGTCCCGGCTTTTTGCCGTGTTACCTATCTGCACCCCAGATTCGGCAGTTTGGCGGCCAAAGCAAGGGTGGATTGTGACGGAATTACAAAGGCCACGGCCCTGTGGCAAGACAACATCACGGCATAAGTGCCCAGTTTTACGTTACTTTGCGTCAAAGGCAGCGGAATTTCGCCGGGTCGGGCAGATGGGGCGGGGAATTTTGGCTGGGGCAAAACCCTGCTTTGGGGCCGGGATTTGCGCCCGGAAAGGACCAAAGCGCTTTTAGACTACTAAGCCGTTCATAATGCTATATAAAATTATAGTGTGTTTCAGAGATGTTTGCGGTAACAGTGAAGTTAAGGCGCCCGTAAATCGGTCTTACCGTCGTGCAAAGCTTGCGCTAGGCTGACCGGGTGTGAACAAAGAACAGGACGCCGTGTTGAACGACCTTAGCCTTACCCCAAACCTTCTGCAGTCCGATGTGCAGCGCCATTTGACCTTTACGCTGGGCAAGGATGCGCCCAACGCCAGCGTCTATGACTGGCGGATGGCGCTGTCTTTTGCCATTCGGGATCGGATCGTGGGGCCTTGGTTCGCCTCGACCCGCCGCACTTGGGCGGAAGATCACAAGCGGGTCTATTACCTGTCGATGGAGTTCCTGATCGGCCGGATCCTGGAGGATGCGACGGTCAACCTGGGACTGCGCGAACAATGCGAAGAGGTCATGGCCAGCTTTGGCCAGGATTTCCGCGCAATTGTCGAGGATGAACCGGATGCAGCGCTTGGCAATGGCGGTTTGGGGCGGTTGGCCGCTTGCTTTATCGAAAGCATGTCAACAGTTGGCTGCCCAGCGTATGGCTATGGCATCCGCTATGAACACGGGCTGTTTCGGCAGCGGTTCGAAGGCGGTCAGCAGGCCGAAGCGCCCGAAGATTGGCTAAGTCAGGCCCACCCTTGGGAATTCGCGCGGCCCGAAAGTGCTTATGTGATCCCGTTCAAGGGCCAGATGGAGACCGTCGCCGGGCGCGAGGTCTGGGTACCGGGCGAGACGGTGATCGCCAGTGCCTTTGACACGCCGGTGATCGGATGGCAGGGCAAATGGGCGAATACTCTGCGGCTTTGGGCGGCAAAACCGACGACGCAGTTCGATCTGGCGCGGTTTAACCGGGGTGACTACGCAGCGGCGGCGGAACCGGAGGCTTTGGCCCGCACGCTGTCCCGGGTCCTGTACCCCGATGACACCACCTATCAGGGTAAGGAATTGCGCCTGAAGCAGGAATTTTTCCTGACCTCGGCGGCCTTGCAGGACATTCTGCGCCGCTTCAAATCTGGCCATACCGATCTGCGCGATCTGCCGAAATTCGTGGCAATCCAGATGAACGACACCCACCCGGCGATTGCCGGGCCGGAACTGATCCGGCTGCTGGTCGACGAAAACGGCATGACTTTTGAAGACGCCCGCGAAACCGCACAGGGCTGTCTGGGCTATACCAACCACACCTTGTTGCCCGAGGCCCTGGAACGTTGGGCGACCTTTACCTTTGGCATGACCCTGCCGCGCCACATGCAGATCGTCGAACAGATCGACAGCTGGCACCGCCGCACTTACAGCCCGCCGCATTACATCGGCATCGTGAAACATCACGAGGTTCGCATGGGCGAACTGGCCTTTGTGATGGCGCATAAGGTCAACGGTGTCTCGGCGCTGCATTCCGATCTGATCAAACAAAATCTGTTCCCCGAACTGCACAAGCTGCACCCCGACCGGATCATCAACCAGACCAATGGCGTGACGCCGCGCCGCTGGCTGCGGATGGCGAACCGGCCCTTGTCGGGCCTGATCGACGCCACCATCGGCCCGATTTGGGAGGATGATCTGGACCAGTTGAAGCAGCTTGAATCCCACGTGGACGACAAGGGCTTTCTGGGCGCGTTCGACGCGGCCAAGCGGGCCAACAAGGTGGTTCTGGCGCAGTGGATCGCGGAACAATCGGGCGTCAAAGTATCGCCCGATGCGATGTTCGATGTGCAGATCAAGCGCATCCATGAATACAAACGCCAGTTGATGAACATCCTGCAAACCGTCGCGCATTATCAGGCGATCAAGGCCAATCCCGGTGCTGACTGGGTGCCACGGGTCAAGATCTTTGGCGGAAAATCCGCGCCGGGCTATGCCGTGGCCAAGGAAATCATTCACCTTATCAATGATGTGGCCGCTGTTGTGAATGCGGATCCTGTGGTCGGTGACCGGCTGAAAATCATTTATCCCAGCAATTACAACGTTTCCATGGCGGAACGGCTGATCCCGGCCGCGGATCTGTCCGAACAGATCTCGACCGCGGGCAAAGAAGCGTCCGGCACCGGGAACATGAAATTCATGATCAACGGCGCGCCAACCATCGGCACGCTGGACGGCGCCAATGTCGAGATATTGCGCGAGGTTGGCGATGAGAATTTCTTCCTGTTCGGCATGACGACCGACGAGGCGCAGGCAAGGCGCGCGATGCCCGATCAATCGCGCCACGCGATCGAGGCGAGCCCGGTCTTGCAGGCTGTGTTGCAGCAGATATCGGAGGGCCGGTTCTCGCCGGGGCAGGCCGACCGCTATCACGGCCTGCTGCATCGCATCTGGCATCATGATTATTTCCTCGTCGCAAGCGACTTTGCGGCTTACGATGCGGCGCAGGGGGCGGTGGACCGGGCCTTTGCCGACCGGGAGCGCTGGGTCAGGATGGCGGCGATGAACACGGCGCGTTCGGGGTTCTTTTCGTCCGACCGGACCATCCGCAGCTATATGCGCGACATCTGGAACATCCCGTCAGCCCTGTGAGGACATCATGACCGCAGC
>JANNBI010000181.1:0-7059 GCA_031385345.1 Paracoccaceae bacterium
ACAATCAGGCTGCCCGCCACGATGTCCCATTCCCAACAGGGCCGAAAGCTGAGGACACCGTCAAAACTGCCATCCGCCACAAGACATAACCGATAGGCCAGCGAGGGACGGAAATGACGGTCCAACTCGGGCGGGGGACCGCGCCAGAATTCGGGCGCAAGGCTGGGCTTGCCGGTCAGGATGCGGGCGGTTTCGGGCAGGGCGGCGACCCCGGCGCTGATCGGCGCGCCGTTCAGGGTTGCGGGGCCGTCGCAAGTGGCGGTGTAGATCTTGTCCAGGGCCGGCAGATAGACCACGCCTGTTGTCGCCGCACCGTTTCGCGCAACGGCAAGCGCGATAGCGAACGACCGTTCACCAGCGATAAAGGCGCGGGTGCCGTCGATCGGATCAATAATGAACACATGCTCACATTGTACGCGCGCGGCATCGTCCGGGCTTTCTTCGGACAGCCAGCCATAGGCGGGGCGGGCCGGGCGCAGCTGCGCTTCCAGATAGGCATTCACCGCCATATCAGCCTCGGTCACCGGGCCAGCACCATCTTCTTTGTCCCAGGCGCGCGGCGCATTGCGCCAAAAGCGCATGGCGATTTGCCCCGCGCCCTTGGCCGCGCGGATCAGCAGGGACAGGTCGGTGTCGCCGTCACTTTCCGGCAAGCGTCATCCCTTCGATCAGGATCGACGGCACGCGGGTGGACAGATGCGCGCGGATGTCATTTGCGGGCACCATCCGGGTCAGCATGTCGCGCAGGTTGCCCGCGATGGTACATTCGTTGACCGGATGGCGGATTTCGCCGTTTTCCACCCAGAACCCGCTGGCCCCGCGCGAATAATCGCCCGTGGTCGGGTTGATCGTCGATCCGATCATCGAGGTGACCAGCAGTCCCGTCCCCATCCCCGCAATCAACGCCGCCGGGGAGTCGCGACCCAGCGTCAGGTCGATGTTGGTGGTCGAAGGTGACGGCGGCGAGCCGGTTCCGCGCGCCGCATTCCCGGTGGATGCCATGCCCAACCGGCGTCCGGTGGCCAGATCAAGCGTCCAGCCGGTCAGCATCCCGTCATCCACGATCAGACGGCGGGCGGTGGGCAGACCTTCGCCGTCAAAGGGCCGCGACGACGAAATCCGCGTCCGATGCGGGTCTTCGATCAGCGAAAACCCTTTGGGCAACACCTGCAATCCCAACAGGTCGCGCGCCCAACTGGCCCCGCGCGCAATCGCCTCGCCGTTGACCGCCGACAGCAGATGGCCGATCAGGCTGGCGGCGACACGTTCGTCAAACAGAACCGGATAGATCCCGGTCGGCGGTTTGGTGGCACCGGGCCGCGCCAGGGTGCGGACAGCCGCCTTGTCACCAATTTCCTCGGGCGCAGGCATGTCGGCGGAATAGATCCGGCTTTCGCCCGCCCAATCCCGCTCCATCGCGGTGCCACTGCCGGTAAAGGCAACCAAGGAAGTGGAGCGTGACGACCGCGCATAGCCACCGTCAAAACCATTGCTGGCCGACAGATGAATGTCCTGACGGCCCCAACCGGCCCCGCTTTCGCATTGCACGATGCCGGGATGCGCCATGGCGGCGGCCTCGGCCCGGCGGGCATCTTCTTGCAGGTCGGCGGCCAAAGGATCGGCAGAGGTGTCCACCAGATCCAAGCTCGCCAGATCATATCCGGCGGTCAGTTGCGATGGATCGGCCAGCCCGGCAAAGCGGTCTTCAGGGGCCTCGCGCGCCATTGCGACCGCGCGTTCGGCCAATTGTGCGCGGGTGCGCCCGGACACATCCGACGCCGACACGCAGGCCTGCCGGTTGCCCACAAACACCCGCAACCCGATTTCAATCGTTTCCGACCGCTCGGCCTGCTCCAGCGCCCCGGCGCGGGTCGAGATGGACAAGGACCGCCCCGCCACCGCCATCGCATCGGCGCTGTCGGCCCCGGCTTTGCGGGCCTCGTCCAGCAGGGATCGGGTCAGATCGGAAAGCGAGAGTGTCATGCAATGTCCAGTTCCAGGGTCAATGCCAGATATGGCGCTGGACGCGGCGGCTTGCAAGTCAAGGCCGCCCAAGGTTGCCCCCGGACGGCCCAAAATCTGCCCGCGCCCGACCTATTGCAGGCGCTGGCCGTTGGCGTAAAATCCCTTGTCCTTGAATTCCAGCACCGAGGTGAATTCATCCTCACCCGCGCCGGGATTTGCGAACATCGACAGCATCATCCGTGCGCCCATCGCATCGTCTTCGGACATCATGCCCATGGCAATCAGTGTATCCATCAGCTTGTTGGCGCCCTTGACCTGCAAATCCACCTTGCCGGTGGGCGCAGGCACGCCGCTAAATGTGGTCAGATCGGTGTTGTCAAAGGTCAGCGCCCCGGTTCCGGTCAATTCCGCCCCGGCAATCTTGGCCAGAAGCTGGGTCAGATCAAAAGAAATCAACTCTCCCGGAGGGGCCTCAGTGGCCATGGTCTCGGGCGCGAACAGGTTCGAGGTCAGCCGCGCCGTGCCCTTGCTGTCAATGATCACCGTGGCGGGATCATGCGGAATGGCACCGCCGGGGTCCAACATGCCCCAGATCTCTTCGGAGATCGACAGATCGACCAGCTTGGCCAGGAATGAGAAATCGGCCGGCTCCTCGGTCGGGGTGGTGGGCATCGACAGGCCGAAACCGCCCTCTCCCAGTGCCAGTTTAACCTCGGGGAACGGGATATCCGCGCTGGACACGGTGATGTTCAACCCCTTCGATCCGGTTTCATAGACAAAGGCCGTGCTGTCCATGGCAACATTGATCGACCCACCGTCCAGCCCGCCCGAGATCGATGTGGGCGAACCCGCTTCGACCACGTTCAGGGTGAAAGACGTCGCGCCATAGCTGGTGTCAAAAGCAAAGGCGAACCCGGCCTCCAAGGCGGCGGCCATATCCTCCATCATCGCCGGCTCCAGCAACGTGGCGTCGAAAGTGCCTGCCACATCCCCGATCGCGGCGGTCATTTCCACGTCCTGCCCGGCGTCCACATCCTTGCCCTTGGCGGCCAATGACAGGCTTTCAAAGGCGTAGTCGCCCGACGATGTCATCTGATCCGTGCCTTCAACCAGATAAGACCCGCTGACATTCACCGCCGACAGCGTGAAATTGAACGGATCCGCCCCATCGGCATTGGTAGCCATCGTCGCCTCGACCGAGGGCAGGGTAAAGTCATAGGCCACAGCCTCGGGCGTGCCCGAAGCGATGGTGACAGCACCGGGTGCCGAGATGGAAATCGCCACGGTCTGTGCGACCGGCGGCTCTATCCCGTCAACGGCAGGGGTGGTCACGACCATGGAATAGCTGTCGGACATGGTGATCTCGACCGTGCCATCGCCCAGATCTTTCAGGCGCATTTCTTCGATCAGGCCCTCGGTGGTCACCGCAGGGTCCGCGGAGGAGGCCATCGAAATGCCGGTGATCACCAGCGTGTCGCCGTCACGCTCCTCGCTGGCGGCGGTGATCCCGGTGCCGCCCTGCTCGGCTGCTGCCTTCCAGTTCCCCCAAACGTCTTCGGGCGTGACGTCAGCAAACGCGGCAACCCCTGAAAACAAAATGGCAATGGCGGTGGACCCGGCAAGGGCGCTTCTGGTCATCATGTTCATCCTCGACGTCATGAAAAATACCTGCGCAACATCGGACGGCTGGGCTGCGGGGTCAAGAGTTTCCGCAAAGCGCCGGGGGATCGGCAAAGGGGCGGCGATGATCGAGGTTTCGCAGGACGGTGTGCTGTGGGTGGTGACGCTGAACCGCCCGGACAAGGCCAATGCCCTGACGCGCCCGATGCTGGAAGCAATCAGCGCCGCCGTGCAGTCCGCGCAAACCGCCGGGGCGCGCGCGCTGATCCTGACCGGGCAGGGCGCGGTGTTTTCCGCCGGGCCCGATCTGGACGCCGCCAAGGCCGGGTTGGCCGTAGACCCGATCTGGGAAGAGGTGTCTGCGGCGGTGGCAGCCTTCCCCGGCCTGACCATTGCGGCGCTGAACGGCAGCCTGGCCGGGGGCGCGATGGGCATGGCGCTGGCCTGCGATCTGCGCATCGCGGTGCAAGGGGCCAAGATCTTTTACCCGGTGATGCGGCTGGGCTATCTGCCGCAACCCTCTGATCCCGCGCGTCTGGTGGCGTTGGTCGGCCCGGCGCGAGCCAAGATGATCCTGCTGGCCGGTGTGAAGGTCGCCGCCCCCGAGGCGCTGGCCTGGGGCCTGATCGACCGCATTCTGCCGCCTGACGATCTGATACCGGCCGCGCGCGACCTTGCCGCCGATGTTCTGGCCGCTGGTCCCCGCCATGCCGCCGCGATCAAACGGATGATCTGACCGCCGCCGCGCACCACGCTTGCGCCTTCAATGTGGCCCAAATATTCCCGGGGAACAGGCGCTTGCGCCGAAGGGGGCAGCGCCCCTTTCCCGGCCAGCCCCGGACGCTCACTCGCCGTAAGGCACCCAGATGGTTTTGACATCGGTGGATTGGCGCAGAAACTCCCGCCCCTCGCCCTCGGCCCCGTACCAGTTCCGCGCGCGACCGTGGTTGACCCATGTGCGCTTCAGATTGGTCGCACTTTCCCTCTCGATCATCTCTGACAGGGGCTGCGCCGAGAAGCTCCAGACCGCATCGACATCCATATGCCCGGCCAAAGGCTTGGCCAGATCCTGATGCGCCCCGCTGACGATATTGACCACGCCCCCCGGCAGATCCGAGGTTTCCAGCACCTGATACAGATCCGTTGCTGACAGCGGGGCGGCCTCGGACGGGACCAGAATGCAGGTGTTACCCATGGCAATCGCCGGCGCCATGACCGAGATCAGGCCCAGCAGCGGTGATTCCTGCGGGCACAGGGCCGCAATCACGCCGCGCGCCTCGTTCATCGCCAAAGCCACGCCCCGGATCGGCACCGACTTCACCGCGCCGTCGAATTTATCGGCCCAGGCGGCATAGGTGAACAGGCGCTGGATCGTGGCCTCGACCTCGTCGGCTCCCGGTTTTCCGGTTTGATCCTGAACCCGCGCGGCAAATTCATCGGCCCGCGCCGACAGGTTTTCCGCAATGTAGAACAGGATCTGCGCACGGGCATGGGCGCTGGTCTTGGCCCAGCCCTTGGCGGCATGGGCGGCCTCGACCGCGTTGCGGATGTCCTTGCGGTTGCCGATGCCGACATGGCCCAGCAGCTTGCCACGCGGCGACAGGATCGCCTTGGAATAGCCACCATCCGGGCGCGCCTGCTTGCCACCGATGAACATCTTGGCGGTGCGGTCCAGCCCTTCGACGCTGATGGCCGCCGGGGGGGCGCTTGGTTTCGGGGCAGCCAGAGCCTTGGGGATGCGGCTGGGCTTCAGGTAGGCCAGCAACCCCTCCCAACCGCCTTCGCGGCCAAAGCCACTTTCGCGCACCCCGCCAAACCCGGCGGCGGCGTCAAACAGGTTGGTGGCATTGACCCAGACCACCCCGGCGCGCAGTTTCGGCGCGATATCCAGCGCCAGATTTACATTTTCGGTCCAGACCGTGGCCGCCAGCCCAAAGCGGGTGTTGTTGGCCAGAGCAACCGCCTCTTCTGGCGTGCGAAAGGTCATCGACACCAGCACCGGACCAAAGATTTCTTCCTGCATCAAAGGCGAGGCTGCGGACAATCCGGTGATCAAGGTCGGTCGGTAAAAACAACCCTCGGGCAGATCGCAGGCGGCGTGATAGACCTGCCCCTCGGTGCAACTGTCCACCATGGTTTTGATCGTGGCCAGTTGCACCGGATCGACGATAGCCCCGACATCGATGCATTTGTCCAAGGGGTCGCCAATGCGCAACCCGTCCATCCGGCGCTTCAGCCGGGTGTGGAACCGCTCGGCCACGCCCTCTTGCACCAAAAGGCGCGATCCTGCGCAACAGACCTGCCCCTGATTGAACCAGATCGCATCGACCAGACCCTCAACGGCGCTGTCCAGATCGGCATCATCAAACACGATATAGGGCGATTTTCCGCCCAGCTCCAAAGTCAGTGCCTTGCCGGTCCCGGCCGTCGCCTGCCGGATTTTCTTGCCAACCGGGGTCGATCCGGTGAAGGCGATCTTATTGACATCGGGATGCGCCACCAGACCTGCGCCAGTGTCGCCGTCGCCGGTCACCACGTTCAAAACACCCTTGGGCAGACCTGCCTCGCGGCTAAGTTCGGCAAACAAAAGGGCGGTCAGAGGCGTGTATTCGGCGGGTTTCAGCACCACGGTGTTGCCCGCCGCCAGCGCCGGGGCAACCTTCCAAGCCAGCATCAGCAAGGGAAAGTTCCAAGGGATCACCGCGCCACACACGCCAAGCGCCTGCATGTCCGGCATTTCACCCGGCAAAAGCTGCGCCAGCCCGGCGTGATAATAGAAGTGCCGCGCGACCAGCGGAATGTCGATGTCGCGCGATTCGCGGATCGGCTTGCCGTTGTCCATCGTCTCCAGCACCGCGAACAGGCGCGATTGCTTTTGCACCAGCCGTGCCAGCGCATACAGGTATTTGGCGCGCTGATGCCCCGACAACCGCGCCCATTTCGGCTGGGCGCGGCGTGCGGCGGCAACGGCCGCGTCCAGATCCCCCGAACCGCCCTGCGTCACTTGCGCCAGAACCACCCCGGTCGCCGGATTGCGGGTGTCAAAGCAGGCCCCGGGCGCGGTGAACGCCCCGTCGATCCAATGGCCAAAGCGTCCCTGATGGCTGGCGATCCAGGCCAGCGCCTCGGCATTGCCCTCGGGGGCCGTGCCGTAAGCCATCGAATCAAAGATGTCGCGGACGGTGGGTTTGGTCATGGCTTTGTCCTTGAAAACGGGATCGACAGCGGCAGCTCTGCGCCAGCGGCACGTCGTATATTCTGCAATCGGCTTTGGATATTTGGATCAAGATGAAGCCTGACAGCCCCTTCATCTTGATCCAAATATCCCGGGGTAAGCGGCCCCGCCGCGAGGGGCAGCGCCCCTATTTTACCTTTTGCCATTGGCTAGCCCATCGCATGACGGTAACCGGCGGAGTAGTGGCCGCTTAGATAATGTTCCAACTGCCGCTCTATATCGCCAAGCAGCGACGAGGC
>JANNBI010000285.1:0-1799 GCA_031385345.1 Paracoccaceae bacterium
TAGCCCAATTCGCGCCCGCGTTTTTCGCCGTGAATGACCTCGCCCTCGATGCGGTGCAAATGCCCCAGCATCGCGGCGGCGGTGCACGGGTCGCCCTGCGCCAGCGCGGAACGGATCGCGGTCGATGACACCTCGCGGTCACCGTCCATCACCAGATCGGCAATCGTCACCGTGAACCCGTGATCACGCCCCAGCCGTTCAAGGTCGCTGGCCTTGCCCGCCCGCCCTTTGCCAAAGCAGAAATCCGCCCCGACGACCACATGCCGCACGCCCAGACCCGCCGCCAGAACCTTGGCGGCAAAGGTTTCGGGGTCCATCCCCGACAGCAGCTTGTTGAAGGGCAGTTCGAACAGGGTCTCGACCCCCAACTTGGCCAGACGGTTGGCCCGCGCCTCGGCATTCATCAGACGAAAGGGCGGGGCATCGGGTTGAAACACCTGACGCGGATGCGGCTCGAATGTCACAAGGCCCAAGGGCCCCTGCGACCGCGCGATGTTGATCACATGTTGGTGGCCAATGTGCAGCCCGTCAAAATTGCCCATGGCGACAGAGGCGCCGCGCGCTTCGGGGTCAACCCAGTTCCAGTCCTTGAAAATCCGCATCGAACCCCTGCGACGGGCGCCCCGTCAGTCGAACTTGCGGCTTGGCGCCAGAACCAGCGCCTCGCCTTTCAAGACAACCGTATTGCCTACCGCGCAATGGGTTTCAAGGGTCACGCGGCGTTTGGCATGGTCGATGGCGGTCACTTTCACCTCGGCATAGACGGTATCGCCGGGCCGCACCGGGGCCATGAATTTCAGGCTCTGCCCCAGATAGACCGCGCCGTGCCCCGGCAACTGTTCCCCGATCACCGCTGAAATCAGCGCGGCGGTCAGCATCCCATGCGCAATCCGGCCTTCAAACCTAGTTTCACGGGCATAGCTTTCGTCCAGATGCACCGGGTTGTGATCGGTCGAAACCTCGGCAAACAGCGCGATGTCATGGTCGGTCACGGTCTTTTTCAACCAGCGCACCATGCCAATTTCGATATCTTCAATGCAGATCGTGCCGCGCGGTCGATTGTCGAGCATGGGGGCCTCGGACGGGTTGCTTACCCGAAGCCTAGCAATTGCTGCGACGCGGCGCAAGGTGGCCGCGCACGAAGTGTAGGAATTTATGCCAATCAGCGCAACTTTATTACAATCGAGTCAGCGCAGATGCCCAATCGCAAAGGTGGCCGAGATTTGTTTGCCCTCCAGCCAAGCGTCCAGCAACTCCGCATCCGGGGCCGCTGCGTCCGGCCCGAACTGATCCGCCGCGATGCCGCCGGTCACGAACAGCGTGTCCAGCCCCTCGGACATGCCGCCCTGAATATCGGTGCCGATGCCATCCCCGATGCACAAAATCTGCGCATCCTCGGACAATCCCAACGCGCCCAGACGCCGCCGCGCCAGATCATAGATCGGCGGATGCGGCTTGCCGAAATACCGCGCCGTGCCGCCCATCGCCTCATCGGTTTCGGCCAGCGCCCCGGCGCAGAACAACCGCTTGTCGCCGTAATCGACGATGATATCGGGATTGGCGCAGAGCATCGGCAGGCCCAGTGTCTTGCCCAGCAGCAATTCGGCGCGGTAATCCTCGGGCGTCTCGGTCGCGTCATCGCGCAGCCCGGTGCAGATGATCCCCTCCGCCTCGGCCATCGGCACGCGCTGGATGGGGGCTTGGGTCACGGCATAGGTCGCCAGATCGCCAGCGAAATCGGTGAAAAACGGCTCATCCTTTTCGGCGCCGATAAAGGCAACCCGCCGCCCCACAGCACC
>JANNBI010000334.1:0-8099 GCA_031385345.1 Paracoccaceae bacterium
TGCAGGTTCGCGATGATCATGCGGCCATCTTCGACATTGATCCGTTTCAGCGTGTCCATGACGACCTGCGCGTTCATCGGATCCAGACTGGCGATGGGTTCATCGGCCAGAATGACCTTTGGGTCTTGCATCAGGGCGCGGGCAATCGCCACGCGCTGCTGTTGGCCGCCCGACAACGCCTCGGCGCGTTTGGGGGCCTGTTCAGCGATGCCCAGACGGTCCAGAATTTCCAGCGCGCGCAGGATGTCGGCGCGGGGCCACAGGTTGAACATGGTCTGAACGGTGGACCGGCGGTTAAGAATGCCGTGCAGCACGTTCGACGCCACATCCATGCGCGGCACCAGATTGAACTGCTGAAAGATCATCGCGCATTGGCTTTGCCAGGCCCGCGCCTGCGCGCCCTTCAGCGCCAGCACATTGACCCCTGCGACCAGAATCTGCCCCGAGGAGGCGTCGGTCAGCCGGTTCATCATGCGCAGCAAGGTGGATTTGCCCGCACCCGACCGCCCGATGATGCCGACAAAGGCCGGGCCATCGACCGAAAAGCTGACCCTGTCCACGGCGGCCTTGGCACCGAACATCCGTGTCACGGCGTTGACTTGCAGCATGGATCATCCCCGAAGCGTCTGTTTCGGGGTTGATACCGGCGGGATGTGACAGTCCGCTTTCGGCGCTGCGAAGCTTTCGTGACAGAAGGGCCGGCGGGTCAGGCGCGCAGGGTTGGCAAGGCGTTGTAACCGCCACGTCCAGCCGCCCAGGTGCGCACAGGTGCCGGCACGGATTGATCAGGCCAGTCCAGCAGCACCAGATCGGCGCGCAGGCCGGGCGAAATGCGGCCCCGGTCCGCCAGCCCCATCGCCGCCGCCGGATTGGCCGCGACCAAGGGCCAAAGCGCGGCCAGATCGCCCAGACCATCGGCCAGAAGCCGCGTCACCGCCCCCAGCATCGCCGGGTAAAAATAGTCCGAGGCCAGAATATCGCACAGCCCGCGCCGGATCATCTCGGCCGCGCCGGGGCTTTGCAGATGGCTGCCGCCGCGCATGGCATTGGGCGCGCCCAGCACGATCCAGTCGCCCGCCGCCCGCGCCTGTTCATACACCCGGTCGTGCATCGGGAATTCCGCAATCGTCGCCCCCTGCGCGCGAAAGAAGGCGCGGGTTTCGGCCTGGCTGTCGTCATGGCTGGCCATCGGAACGCCCGCCGCCCGCGCCAGATCGGCCATGCGGGTGATGTTTTGCGGCACCTCGGAGCGGCGCTGCCAGACCTGAGCCAGCAGGGCCACATAGTCGGCGCGGCCCATCTGCGCGCGTTTGGCGCGGTCGGTCATCTTGGCCAGAAAGCCGGGCGCGTCCAGATCGGTCAGCGGATAGTCCGGGGCCAGATCGAACGGCCGGTTTTGCAGCGAGGTGCCGGGATGCAGAAGCGCCATGCTGGTGTGATCGTTGAAGGCCAGCGCCGGGCGGTCCGGCCCGGCAAGGGCGTGGCGGATCAGTGCCTCTGCCTCAGGGCAGAAGGTTTCCCAGCGCAGTTGCACCCGGTTTTCGACCGTCAGACGCGGGCGCAAAGACTCCAACGCGCGCAGCACTTGCCAGCCGGTGTCAACGCTGCGCAGGCCCGGCTCCCATGACAGGGTCAAGGCGTGATAGGCGGTCGCAATGCCATTCGCAGCCAATTGCCGGTCGGTTTCCAGCAGGGCCACTTCGACAGGCAGGGCGACGCCGGGACGCGGCATCAACTGACGTTCAAAGGCATCGCCATGCACATCGACAAAAGCCGGGGCCAGCACGCGGCCCTTACCCGCCACGATCCGCGCCCCGTCGCGCGCCACGTCCAGCCCGGTGATCAGCCCCGCCTCGATCCGGACCGAGGCCACGACGACCCGGTCGCCCAGCACGACGCGCGCGCCCTCGATCACCTCTGCCTCGGGGTGGTCGGTTGTCAGGGCGGACTGCATCTGGTCATCCATCAAATCAATCTCCGCCGGATCCAGCCCGAGGCCTGTTCGACCCCGATCACCAGCACCAGCATCATCAGGATGATCGCCAGCGCCTCGTCATAGTTGAACAGATCGAAGGCGACCTTCAGATCAACCCCGATGCCGCCCGCCCCGACCAATCCCAAAGCCGCCGATCCGCGCACCGATTTTTCCAGCGCAAACAACGATGTGGCGGTAAAGGACGGCAGGCAGGCCGGGAATACGGCGGAAAAGATGATGCCCAGACGGCTGGCCCCGATGGCTCGCAGGGCGTCCTGTGGGCCGGTGTCGGCCTCTTCCATCGCCTCGGCAAAGAAGCGGCCGGCAAAGCCGATCTTGTCCACCATGATCGCCATCACCCCCGCCGCCGGACCCAGCCCGACCACGATAATGAAAAAGATCGCCCAGACCAGATCCGGCACCGTGCGAAACAGCGCGATCAGCGCCCGCGCTCCGGTGCGGATCAGCGGATGCGGCGACAGCCGGTCGGTGGCCAGAATGGCGAAGGGTACCGCAAAGATCAGGCCCAGCGCCGACCCGGCCAAGGCCATCTGAAAGGTTTCAAACAGCTTGGCAGCAATATGCGCGCCCCGGCTGAAATCGGGCGGAAACATCTGCATCAACAGCCCCGAGGGCGCAAACAGCCGCGCCACGCCCCGACCCAAGGCGTCAAACCGGGGGGCAGTCGTGGCGATGCTGGACACGACCAGCGCCAGAACCGTCAGAACCGCCGCATATTCCAACAGCCCGCGCTGGCGAAACCGGGGCGGGCGAAACTGCGGCGGTTGAAACGGCGGAGCCTGAAACGGCGGCGGGGAATTGGCGAAATCGGTCATGGTCTATTCCGCCCGGTCAAAGAAATGGCGCAACTGGGCGGCGTCGGCCCGCGCGGTCGAAATGTCGAGCGTGATGCCACCCTGCGCCAGACCCAGAATGCGGTCGGAAAAGGCCAAGGTATGCTCTAACCGGTGGGAAATCATCAGCAAAGACAGCCCGTCCTGCCGGACCAGCGCCAGCAACAGCCGCATCACATCTTCGCCCGATTGCGGATCAAGGCTGGCGTCGGGTTCATCGGCCAGAATCAGCTGCGGGCGCTGCATCAGCATCCGCGCGATGGCGACACGCTGCTGCTGGCCGCCCGAAAGGCTGTCGATCCGCGCAAGGGCGCGGTCGGCAAGACCCACACGGTCCAGACAATACATCGCCTCGTCGCGCACCGGGTGAGGGGCCAGCGCCTGAAACCAGCCGCGCGGCCCGGACAACCGCGACTGCACGCCGTGGACGACATTGGTCAGCGCCGACAGACGCGGCACCAGATTGTGCCGCTGCCAGACCATGCCGACCTGCGACCGGAACCGGCGCAGATCACGCGCCGACAACCCGCGCAGATCCTGACCCAGCACCGTCATCTGCCCCGCATCGGGTTCAACCAGCCGAAGCAGGCATTTCAACAGGGTCGATTTGCCCGATCCATTGGCCCCGATCAGCGCGGTGGACTGGCCGGGGGCAACATCGAAGGTCAGACCGCGCAGGATCGGCCGGCCGTCATAGGCCTTGGATAGGCCCCGCACAGCCAAAACGGGCGCAACCAAGGTGGCGCCCGTCAAGGTGACCGCAGACGAAAGCGGTGCGTTCATCGCGGGATTATTCCCCGACGAATTCTGAAAACTCGGTGACGCCGACATTGGCGAACATAACGCGGATCACGTCGTAATCGGCGTCCACCACATCTGCGCCAAAGGCCCCGCCAATGTATTTGGCGTTCTCTTCGGTCTGGGTCAGGGCGGCCAACAAGGCGTCGCCTTGTTCGGCAAAGGTCTTACGCACGATCTCTACCACTTCGGGCGACACGGTGGGCGCGACCAGCAGAATATCGCCCGGCAGGTCAATGCCCTTGGCCAGCACGCGGAATTTCAAATCGGGGAACTTTTCGGTGATGCTTTCAATATGGGTGCGGTTCAACCCGATGGCGGCGATGTCGCCGCTGATCAGCGCCTCGACCGCGACATTGCGGTTCAGGAACAGGGGTTCATAATCGGTGGCATAGGTCAGACCAGCCTCGGCCAGCAGGGTCACCGGACCCAGATGCTGCGAGGTGGAGCCGATTTCACCGAAAGAAACCTTCATCCCCTTCAGATCCGCCGGGGTCTGGGCCGGGCTGGCATCCAGCACCACCAGCGTCGAATAATAATCCGGTCGGTTCCAGGTCACGACCGGCTGGGCTTGCAGACGGGCGTTGAACACCACGTATTCGGCAGGCCCAGTCAGCACGAAATCAACCTGATCGGCGGCCATAGCCTCCACCGCGACGGTGCGGCCCGAGACGGGAAAGAATTCGACCTTCAGGCCCGAGGCAGCCTCGAAAGCGTCCTTGAACGGACCCATTTCGCGTTGCAGGGTTTCCAGCCCGTCAATATCGGTGACGGCAAAACGGATGGTGTCCTGCGCAAGGGCCGCGCTGGCCGACATCAGGCCAAGGGCGACAAGACCGGCGGAAAGAAGGTGTTTCATGCAAGAATCCCGGATTGAAGGAAATGGTTCGGGATGGGGTAGCGGGCCAGTATGAAGCCCCGGTGACAAGCAGATCACGCGGGAATGACAATCGCAGCCGCCCCCGCTGAAAGCCGAGGCGGCGGCAGGACGCGCTAGACCGCCACGCCCTTGCCCTGCCGCCACAGGTCGGCATTGGCCGCCAGCGCCGATCCGGTGATGTCCTTGAACGGGGTCGCGTTCGGGGGGACGGGCGCGTCGATGGCGATATCGTTCCAGACCTTGACGCGAAACACCTGCCCGCTGAACCGGCTGCCGCCTGATGTGGATTGCAGCAGATGCAGCCGCGACTGGGTTGATCCGAACAGCCCCGAATTCGCGCCAATCGCCGTGGTCGCCAGCAAGGTTCCGTCCACCCACAGCCGCGCCACCCGCACCACCAGATCCATGCAGTACAAGATTTCATGCACGGTATTGGCCTGAATGACATTTGCCGCCAAGACCGCTTGGGGTTTGACCACCAGATTGGCGCCGTCGGTGATCAGGCTGCGCAGATCGCCATCACCGCGACATGGCTGTGCGATGCCGACAGACGCAGATAGCCGCCCGCCGCGACCAGCGCATCGGCGGGACCGGCCACCACGGCACCATCACCGCCCCGCACGTAAACGGCGTTGCTGCCGCGATTGAAGAACTCGATCCACCAGCTGGGGCCATCGGCGGGGCTTTTGACCAAGGGAATGCGGGTTGATGTGGGGGTGGCGGTGATCAGGTTGTCGATGCGCAGGATTTCTGGGGCCGCGTCAATCACCGCCGGGGTCAGGTCAATCAGGCCCGGCCCATAGCCATGGCGAAAGCTTACGCCATCAATTTTGATATCGGCATTGGCCCCGAAAAAACTCCACACAGCCGCCATAGCTGGCGGGCCAGCCGGGCATTTGCAGATTGATGCCCTGAACCGTCAGCTTTTGCATGGCGGTGAATTTCAGGCTGGGCGCCAGATTGCCCGTCGCGCCCCGAATGGTCAGCGGCGCTGTCAGGGCCTTGGTCGTCATGACCAGTTGCGCGGCAAAGGCGCTGCCCTGAACCTCAATGATCTTGCCAGACAGGGCAGCGGCGGACAGGGCGGCCACGGCGGCCCATTGCGCATCATTGCGCACGATGTTGTCAGCGGCGGGCAGCGCCGCCCCGGCGCGACCAAGATTTTGGCGCATATCCATCCTACGCATGGTTGACCGAGATGCTGGACGCCCCGTCGCACCAGCCCCACAGATGGGCCGTCCCCGCCACCAGATCGGCCCCGAAACAGCCGGTCAGCGTGACATCGCCCATCTGCACCTCATGCGGGGCGAACAGCAGGGATCCGGCGGTACTGGCGGACGCAATCTCGGCGCTTTGGCTGGCAGCGACATGAACGTCATAAGGCCCCTGACATTGCAGACGGGCCGCCGTGGTCGGGCCGTTGCGCGTCAGCAGAACCCAAGCGCCAGCCGGGATGGGAAGAGTGTTTTTATAGGCGGCCAAGGACAATCCTCCGGATCGGGTCAAGGAAAGCGCCCCCGGACGCCAGGGATTTGGGCCTGATACGGGGGGCGATGACGGCTTGGGACCGATGGGGAGATTTTCAGGGGCCACAAGCGCCCGGACAGAATTGGGAAGGCGGAGTTTTTGTTGGCCTAACCCACAGATCGCTACTGAAATCCTTGGGGTTTTTCGGGGTGTTGGCGGGTCAAGCCCCGGCTTTGGCCGCCGTCAAAGCCTGATCCAGCACCACCGGATCCCCGATGTGGTTCATCAGGATCAGGATCAGCCGGGCGTTCAGCGCGTCACTTTGCGGTTTGGTCAGCCCGTCATGCGCGGCGATCAGCGCGGCATAGGCATCATCGGGGCGGGGCAGATTTGCGGTGGTGATCAGGGACATAGGGCTACCTTTTTCACGAATGGCCAAGGGCGCGCGACAGGGCCTGCGCCACCGCCTGCGCATCGAACTGCGTCCAGCGGGCGGCGACATGCTGATCAGGGCGGATCAGATAGACCGCCCCCGCAGCCGCGCCAAGCAGACGGTCGCGAAGGGGGGTGTTGCCCTGCGCGGTCAGATGCAGCACCTCGGCGCTCAGGCCCCGTGCTGTGACCGGCCCTACCCCCGGCAGATCAATCGCCAGCAGGCAAAACCCATCGCCCAGTTGCGACAGCATCCAGCCGACAGCCTGATCCGACCCCGCCAACGGCACATCCGGCAGCGGCGCGCCGGGACGGCTGCGCGCAGGCAGATCGGCGCAATCCGGGCCGTTCAGGGCCGATCCGTCATAGGTGCAAGGCACCGACAGGCGGCCCGAATTGACCAGCGTGCGGGCAAAGGGCAGGGTCGCGGCCAGCGTCAGGGCGGCATCGCGGAACAGGCGGCTGACCTCGGACTTGGGGGTGATGAAATCGGTCGCGCGGGTCGAGTTCAGGATGTTTTCATCCGCGCCGAACACCCGTTCGTCCGAATAACTGTCCAGCAGCCCCTCGGGCGCGATCCCCTGCACCACCAGCGCCAATTTCCAGCCCAGATTGTCAGCATCCTGCACGCCCGAGTTTGCCCCGCGCGCGCCAAAGGGGCTGACCTGATGCGCGGAATCCCCGGCGAAAATCACCCGGTTGTGGCGGAACTTGTCCATCCTGCGGCACTGAAACGTATAGATCGAGGTCCAGACAAGGTCATAGTCCACCCCCGGCCCCAGCATGGCATCGACGCGGGCGCGGATGCGGTCCGGCTCCAGCTCTGTCTTGCGGTCGATGTCCCAGCCCAGCTGAAAGTCAATGCGCCAGATGCCGTCGGGCTGTTTGTGCAGCAGGGCCGAGGCACCGGATTTGAAATGCGGTTCGAACCAGAACCAGCGTTCGGTCGGGAAATCCGCGCTCATCCTGACATCCGCGATCAGAAAGTTGTCTTCAAACACCCGACCTTCAAAGGCCAGCCCCAAAAGCCCGCGCAAAGGAGAGCGCGCGCCGTCGCAGGCCACCAGCCAATCGGCCTGCACCGTATAGGGACCGTCCGGCGTGGTCACGTTTAGCGTCACATGATCGCCGTGGTCCTGCACTGCCTCGACCCGGTTGCGACCCCGGATTTCGATCGGCGCACCTTTGTCTTGCGCCTGCACAATGCGGTCATGCAGGAATTTTTCAAAATAGGGCTGTTGCAGGTTGATGAAGGCGGGAAAGCGGTGATCCGCTTCGGGTGACAGGTTGAATTCGAACAAAAGCCGGTCGTCGTGAAACACCTTGCCGACATTCCAGACCACTCCCTTGGCCAGCATCGGCCCGGCGGCCCCCAGACGGTCGGCAATTTCCAGCGTGCGCTTGGCAAAGCAGATGGCGCGGCTGCCGGCGCCGACGCCTTCCTGATCGTCCAGCAGCAGAACGGGGATACCTTTCAGCCCCAGATCCAGCGCTGTGGCCAGACCCACCGGGCCGCCGCCCACCACCACAACCGGATGACGGCGGGCCTGTTCCGCCCCCTGATCGGTCACCCGGACATAGGGGTACAACTTGAACGCGAGATCATATTTTGCCTGCACCGTCCCGCCCCCTCTGATCAGCTTTGCAACGCCGCCCACATCGCCAGATCCCGCTCGGCGGTCCAGATGCGGGG
>JANNBI010000371.1:0-9939 GCA_031385345.1 Paracoccaceae bacterium
CAGGGCGGGATTGATGACGGCGAAAAGCCCCGCGCAGCCGCCCTGCGTGAATTGTGGGAAGAAACCGGCGTGACCACCGATCTGGTGCAATTCATCGGCAAGACCCACGGCTGGGTGACCTATGATCTGCCGGACGACATGGTGGGCAAGATCTGGGGCGGCAAATATCGGGGCCAGCGGCAAAAGTGGTTCTTGTACCGGTTCAAGGGCAGCGATGATCAGGTGAACATCGCCACCGACCACCCCGAGTTTTCCACCTGGAAATGGATCGGGGCGCAGGAAATGCTGGCCGCGATCGTACCGTTCAAACGCGCGGTTTATGATCAGGTCGTGCGCAGCTTTCGCGCCCACCTGGCAGATTAGTGCCGGGGCAAGAACTACCTTCGGCGAGTAAGCTTTCCCACAGCAAATTCGGCATGCGCGCTGACTTGGTCAATCCCTCGGGCGGTTGTCCACCACGCGCTGCGCCTTGCCTTGACTGCGCAGCACACTGCCCGGCGCGCCGATCTGGACATCGACGCTGACGCCCAGCGATTGCCGGATCCGTTTCGACAGGGTGCTGGTCAGGGATTGATGCAGGTCGGCAGACAGCCCGTACAAGGGTTCGGTATGCACCACCATCTGATCCAGCCGCCGATCCCGGCGCAGTTCCAGTTGGAAATGCGGGGCGATGCCGGGGACGGACAGGATCTGTTCCTCGATCTGGCTGGGAAACAGGTTCACACCGCGCAGGATGATCATGTCATCGGACCGGCAAAGAACCTTTTCGATCCGCCGCATCGACCGCGCCGTGCCCGGCAACAACCGCGTCAGATCGCGGGTGCGGTAGCGGATGATCGGCATCGCCTCTTTGGTCAGCGAGGTCAGCACCAACTCTCCCATCTGCCCATCCGGCAGAACTGCGCCGGTGTCCGGGTCGATGATTTCCGCCAGAAAGTGATCTTCCCACAGATGCAGCCCGTCTTTGGTTTCAAGGCATTCAATGCCCACACCCGGACCCATCATCTCGGATAACCCGTAACAATCAATGGCCTGCATGTTGAACGCCGTCTCAATCTCGGCCCGCATCGCATTGGTCCAAGGCTCTCCGCCAAAGACGCCGATGCGCAGACTGCTTTGCGCCGGATCGCGGCCCTGCGTGCGGTATTCGTCCAAGATCGCCAGCATATAGGACGGGGTCGAACCGATCACCGTGGCGCCAAAATCTTCAATCAGCGTCGCCTGACGCGCGGTCATCCCGGCGGCGGCTGGCACCACCATGCAGCCCATCGCCTCGGCCCCATAGTGAAAACCAAGACCCCCGGTGAACAACCCATAGCCATAGGACAGATGCACGATGTCGCTGGAAACCACCCCCGCCGCACGCAGCGACCGCACCATCAGGCTGGTCCAGATCTTCAGATCCCCAGCGGTATAGCCCACCACCGTCGCCTTGCCCGTCGTCCCCGACGACGCATGAACCCGCACCACCTGATCGCGCGGCACCGCAAACAGCCCAAACGGGTAATTGGCGCGCAGATCGGTTTTGGTGGTCAAAGGCAGGCGCGCGATATCAGTCAGATCGCGCAAATCGCGCGGATCAAACCCCGCCGCCGCATAGACCGCGCGGTAATGCGCCGTATTGCCCGCCCGCATCAATGAGGTTTTCAGCCGGGCCAGTTGCAGCGCCTCAATCTCATCGCGTGAGGCGAATTCGATGGGATCGTGCCCGACCGTCGGCTTTGGCATGGTGTTCACCGGATCGTGCCCCTTGACCGATTTCGGTCCGTTCATCGCAGATGAACATGGCCGCAGCATGGCAAAGGTAGCCCGAAGGTCCGGCAGGGATCAGATTTTGCGACGGCTGGACAAAATGTCGCGCGCCATCGGAATGACCGTCTGGCCGAAATGCTGGATCGAGGCCAAAATTTGCCCCTTGGGCATCGGCCCGGTCGCCATCTTCAGATTGAACCGCTGAATCCCCAGATCGCCCACAGTCGCCGCCAACTTGCGCGCAACGGTCTGCGGCGAGCCGACGTAAAGCGAGCCATGTTCCACCTCTTCGATGAACCGCTCTTTGGTGGTGGGTGGCCAGCCGCGCTCCCGCCCGATACGGCCAAACATCGCCTGATAATGCGGCCACAATTCTTCGCGCGCCTGATCGTCGGTATCCGCGATATGTCCGGGGGAATGCACCCCCACCGGGCGGCGCGGCGTTCCCATCTGTTCGCAAGCACGGGCGTATAGATCAAGGTAGGGCAGGAACCGGCGCGGATCGCCCCCGATGATCGCCAGCATCAGTTGCAGATCCTGCCGCACCGCGCGCACCACCGATTCCGGACTTCCGCCAACGCCGACCCAAGTGACCATGCCCTGCGGCGCCAATGGCGGATAAACGGTCTGGGCGGTCATCCCGCTGCGGGTCTGACCGCTCCACGTGACTTGCTTTTCGCGCAGAAGCCGGGTGAACAAATCCAGCTTTTCCTCGAACAACTGGTCATAGTCGGCCAGATCAAAGCCGAACAGCGGATAGCTTTCGGTAAACGACCCCCGGCCAAGGATCGGCTCTGCCCTTCCCCCCGAAATGGCATTCAGCGTCGAAAACCGCTGAAACACCCGCACTGGATCATCCGACGACAGCACCGTGACGGCGGTTCCCAGCTTTATCCGGCTGGTCTTGGCCGCGATGGCCGCCAGCACGATTTCCGGTGATGAAAGTGAGAAGTCGGATCGGTGATGCTCCCCCAGCCCGATGAAATCCACTCCGACCTGATCGGCCAGAACGCCTTCTTCGACCACCTCGTTCAGCACAACATGCATCGGCTGCGGCTGACCGTCCGGCCCGTTGGACACATCGCCAAAGGTGTCCATACCAAATTCAACCATGCTCATCGTAACGCTCCCTTTGGGGTTGGGGCAGACATACCGCCTTCCCTGCACGCTGAACATCGGCAGATTTGCAGGGGCCGACCCGCAAAAACGCGCAGGCTATTTCAGCTCCATCCGCAGATATTCTTCGCGAACGGCGGCGGGGGACATGCCATAGCCCGCCTTGAACTGGGCGTAAAACTGACTGATCGACGAAAAGCCCGAGTTTTCCGCCACCGACGAAATCGCCATCGAGCTTTCGACCAACAGCGCCCGCGCCCGCATCAGCCGCATGCGGATCAGGAACTGCTTGGGCGGCACCTGCATGATCCTTGCGAACAGCGTCTGGGCATAGTTTTCATGCAGGCCCGTCGTCGCGGCAATATCGACGTTTTTCAACGGTTTATCGAGGTTTTCCAGAATATGCCGCACCATGGTGATCACATGCCGGATATGGGCCGATGACAGCGCCCGCTCCCCCGTGACCTTACCTTTTGGGACGCGCAGAAATTCAAAATCGTTCAGGCTGGCGCGGCGGAACAACACGTTCAGCTCCATTTTGACCAATTCCTGCCGCTCAAAATCGCCGCTGCGGTAATCTGCATACCAGCGGCGCAACTGATCGACGTTGCACAGGTTTTCCGGCAAAACCACCATGCCGCCCGACAACAGCGACACCTGAAGCGCCGAGATGTGGTGCATCATCAAAAACGAATCCAGCGGCAAGTAGATGTTACACAGCTTGTTTTCCATCTCTTGCACGGGACGGATCGCCGTCAACTGATGCGGCACCCCCGCCCAAAAGATCACCAGCCGATTCGCCGGAATGGTCAGGGTTTCACCGTCAACCACGTAGGTCATCTCGAATCCGGTCGCCAGATTCGCCTCGACATGGCCGTGCCAATGCGGCGTCCCCATGACCACCGGATCGAAAATACGGATGCCAAACCGGCCAAAGGCGCGCTTTGTCGAATAGAAATGCCGTTCATGGCTGGGTTTCGGTTCGATTTTGCGCAGGTCGTCCGCCATGGCAATCCTTCCCGAATCTTAGAAACCCAGAACACAATCTGCCAAACCGATATTGCTGTAAAGCGCGTTGAAATGTCACACTGTCGTCATCCCGCTGGGTGTGCGCTCGGGACACGCGCAACGGGTCTGCGAAATTGTGAAACGGAAATCCGGTCGCGTCTTGCGGCCATGGGAGGAGTCATGACCATGCATATCAAAAGTGCCGCACTTGCGGCGCTGATGCTTGGTGTGTCCAGCTTTGCAGTGCATGCGGAGATGGCCGCACCCACTGCCCCGCCGGAAGCACCCAAGTTTGACGCACAGGGCGAGCCGACATTTGTCAACCGCTCAGACATTTATGAGTACAAGGCGCTGCCCGCCTATTCCGAACCCGCCTGGGTCACCGCCTTTGTCGAGGCTGGCAAACTGCCACCCTTGGCCGAACGCCTGCCCAAAGAGCCGCTGGTTTACAAGACCGCCAATATGGTCGATGGCAACGGCGTTTACGGCGACGTGATGCGCCATGTCATCGGCGGACGTCCCGAAGGCTGGAACTTCTGGGCGGGCCGGTCCTATGGCTGGGGTGGCATTGATATCGGTCTGGTCGAATGTCTGACCCGCACCGGCCCCCTGTTCACCGTGAACTCCACCGATTTGCAGCCGATGCCGAACCTGGCCAAGTCCTGGGATTGGTCCGAAGATGGCATGACCCTGACCGTGCATCTGATCGAAGGCGCGAAATGGTCCGACGGCGATCCCTTTGACACCGAAGACATCGACTTTTACTGGAACGATGTCGTGATGGACCCCGAAGTGACGCCGCTGATGGGCGCCAGCCAGGATACCTATGGCGCGGGCACAACACTTGCCATCGTGGATGCCTTTACCTTCACGATGACCTTCACCACCCCCTTCCCCGAAGCGGTGCTGTATTCCATGGCCTATGGCAACTTCTGCCCCGGGCCGTCGCATATGCTGAAGCCGAAGCATCCGAAATACGGCGGCGAAAGCTATGAAGCTTTCGGCAATGCCTTCCCGTCGGATTACATGAACTTCCCGGTCATGGGCGGTTGGGTCGTGGCAGAACATCGCCCCGATGACATCGTCGTGCTGCGTCGCAATCCCTACTACTGGAAGGTTGACGAAGCCGGTCAGCAGCTGCCCTACCTCGACGAGATGCAGTATCGTCTGTCCACATGGGGCGACCGCGACATTCAAGCCGTGGCTGGAACGGGTGACTTTTCCAACCTCGAACAGGCTGAGAACTATGTCGAAAGCCTGAAAAAAGCCGCCGACCCGGCAAGCCCGGCCAAGCTGGCCTTTGGTCCGCGCACCATCGGTTATACCTTGCTGCCGAACCTGTCCGGCAACGGCTGGGGCGAACCGGATGAACGCGGTCAGGCCGTGCGCGTCCTGAACCGGGATCTGAACTTCCGCAAGGCCATCACCTATGCGATGGACCGTCAGCGGCTGGGCGACAGCTTGGTGAAAGGTCCGTTTACCTCGCAGTATCCGGGCGGGATCTATGCCGGCACCTCGTTCTACGACGCGGCATCGACGGTGTTCTACCCCTACTCGCTGGACAGCGCCAAAGAGGCTTTGGCCGCTGCCGGTCTGACCGACACCGACGCCAACGGCTTTGTCAACACGGCAGGCGGTGACGATCTGAACGTGACCCTTCTGACCCAATCCGACTATGCCACCGACAAGAACCTTGCCGAAGGCGTGATTGCCATGATGGCCGAGGCGGGCGTGAAGGTGACCTTGAACGCATTGACGGGCAAAGACTTTGACAATGCCCGTGACGCTGGCAAATTCGACTGGATCATCGTTCGCAACGGAACCGAGCTGATCACCATGGTGCAAAACACCACGGCGCTGGCCCCGACCGGACCGACGACCGACGTCAACCACCGGGCCAGCCCGGCGGGCGAGTTGGATCTGCTGCCGTATGAGGAAGAGATGGTTGCCACCGTCAATGCCTTTATCGGTGAACGCGATGCGGCCAAGCGGGTCGAATTGGCCAAGACCTTCCAGAAACTGTACACGGAAAACCTCGACGGGATTGGCCTGACCGCCTATCCGGGCGCGCTGATCGTCAACAAGCGCTTCTCGAACATCCCGGCAGGCGCGCCGATCTTCATGTACAACTGGGCCGAAGACAACATCGTGCGCGAGCGGGTGTTCGTGGCGGCGGACAAGCAGATCGGGGCTGAATTGCACCCGAATACCTTGCCGGGCGCTCCGGGCGACGCGGGTCCGATGTCCAACTAAAGTTCCTCCCGGGACTTTACCCGTCGGCGGGGCGGCCATGTGCTGTCCCGCCGATACCCCCACCCCTTTTCCCAGTGAGGTGCGCCGATGCTGCGTTTCCTGATGATCCGCATCTTGCAGGCCATACCCGTCCTGCTGATCATGTCGGTGATCACCTTTGCCATCATTCAGGCCCCACCGGGCGATTATGGCGATTTCATCCGCACCAACATGATCGTGCAAGGCAATGCCACAACCGAAGCCGCCAACCGCGCCGCCGAAGCCTACCGCGAGACGCATGGCCTGAACGATCCCCTGCCGGTGCAATATGCCAGCTGGATCTGGGGCATCGTCAGCCGGGGCGATTTCGGCCAGTCCTATGTCTATAACAAACCCGTCTATGACATTATGATGCAGCGCCTGCCGCCCACCATCGCCATCGCCCTGACCTGTCATATCTTGGCCTCGATCTTCGGCATCTCGTTCGGGATTCTGGCCGCCGTCAAACAATACACCTGGGTCGATACCTTGCTGTCGATGGTGTCCTTTCTGGGCATGACCGTGCCGCGCTTCTTGATGGCGCTGATCATCCTTTACATCCTGGCCTACAAGCTGAACGTTCAGGAAATCGGCTCGTTCTTCTCGTCGAAATACGGCGGTCAACCCTGGTGGCCCGGCCTGTTTGATTTCAACTGGGAAAAACTCGGCAACCTGATTCAGCACATCTGGCCGGTGATCGCCGTCGCGACCTTTGGCGGGCTGGCCTATAACATGCGGGTTATGCGGGCCAATCTTCTGGACACATTGAACGCCCAATATGTCGAAACCGCCCGCGCCAAGGGTCTGGGCGAAGGCGCGGTGATCATGCGCCATGCCGTCCCGAACGCCCTGCATCCGCTGATCGCCTATCAGGGCGTCGTGCTGCCTTATATGCTGACCGGAGAGATCGAGGTCGCCATCGTGTTCGGTCTGGCCACTATTGGCCCGGCTATCGTCGGGTCGATGAACATCGGGGATGTCTATGTCACCGCCACGCTGTTGCTGGTGCTGGGCGCCACGCTGATTGTTGGCAACATCATCGCAGATCTGCTGCTGGTGGCACTTGATCCGCGCATCCGTGTCGGAGGTGACGCATGACCAACGCCCTTCACGACGGCGAGGCCGCGGACGCCCGCACCTCTACCGTCTCCACCGTCAGCCAAACCTATCCCGCGCTGGTCTGGCGCCGGTTCAAACGCTCGGTTCCCGGGATGATCGGCTTTGTCATGGTCAGCGCCCTGCTGGTGATCGCCGTTTTCGCCCCCTTCTTCGCGCCGATGGACCCCAATGCGCCCACCGTGGCCTTTGCCCCGCCCGACAAGATGTCGTTCTTCACCAAGGACGGGCTGACCCTTTGGCCCGTAGTGTACCGCATCGTCGAAAGCCCAACCGAACTGGACCCCGTCACCTATCAGCCCCTGATGGCCCCGGATATGGACAACCCGCGCCCATTGCGTCTGTTTGCCGAAGGCTGGTCTTATCGGCTTTGGGGCTTCATCCCGATGGACACCCATCTGATCGGTCTGTCCGACGGCTCGCCTCTGCACATCCTTGGCACCGACAAACTGGGCCGCGATATCCTGTCGCGTGGCATCATCGGCAGCCGGATCACGCTGATCATCGCGCTGACCTCGATCACTTTGATCACCATCGCCGGCACGCTTCTGGGCATCACCTCGGGCTATATCGGCGGGCGGTTTGACCTGTGGTTTCAACGCTTTGTCGAAATCATCCTGGCCTTCCCGCAGCTGCCTTTGTACCTTGCGCTGACCACGCTGATCCCGGTGACGGCCCCCAGCTATCTGTTCATCAGCTTCGTCATTCTGGTGATCGCGGGTCTTGGCTGGGCGCAGTTAAGCCGCGAGGTGCGGTCAAAAACCATGGCCATGGCGCGGGTGGATTACGTCCGCGCCGCCACAGCGGTCGGGGCCAGCGATGGCCGCATCATCACCCGCCACATCCTGCCCAACGTGATGAGCCATGTGATCGTCGCCGTCACCCTTGGCATCCCGTCGATCATCCTGCTGGAAAGCTTTCTGGGTTATCTCGGCTTTGCTGTGAAACCCCCGCTGATTTCCTGGGGCCTGATGCTGCAAGACGCCGGAACCTTCAGCGTGATCGGCTCCTATCCGTGGATCCTATCCCCGGTTGGGTTCCTTCTGCTGGCCGTGTTTGCCTTTAACGCGCTTGGCGATGGCCTGCGCGATGCCATTGACCCCTATTAAGGCCGGACCGATGACCCCAGATCTCGTCATAGACGCAAAGAACATCGGCGTGTCGTTCAAGGTGGACGGCGGCATGATCGAAGCCGTGCGCGACGTGTCCTTTCAACTTCACAAGGGCCAGACCATCGCGCTGGTGGGCGAAAGCGGATCGGGCAAGTCGGTGACTGCCCGCGCCATCATGCGGCTGTTGTCCAAACGGGCCAAGGTGTCCGACAAAACCTCAATCCTGTACGGCGACAAGGATATGGCCCGCCTGTCAGACCGCGAAATGCGCGGTCTGCGCGGCAACCGCCTGACCATGATCTTTCAGGAACCGATGAGCAGTCTGAACCCGGTCTACACCGTGGGCGTCCAGATCGCTGAAATCCTGCGCATCCATCAGAAGATCACCAAAAAGGACGCGCTGAACCGCGCGGTGGAATTGCTGCGAGAGGTGCAGATCCCGGACCCGGAATCCCGCGTGAACCAATATCCGCACCAGTTGTCAGGCGGCCAGCGCCAGCGCGTGATGATAGCGATGGCCTTGGCCAACAATCCCGACATCCTGATTGCGGATGAACCGACAACCGCGCTGGATGTGACGGTTCAGGCCGAAATCCTGAACCTGATCAATGACCTGAAGGCCAAGAACGGCATGGCGGTGATCCTGATCACCCATGATCTGACCGTGGTGCGCCAGTTCGCCGATCATGTCTATGTCATGCAGCACGGCGAAGTACGCGAATCCGGGCCAACAGAACAAGTGTTCACAAACCCGCAGCACCCCTATACCAAACGCCTGCTGGGGTCCGAACCAAAGGGCCGCGCCAACCTGCTGGAAGGCGGTCAGGAAACCGTGCTGGAAGGCCGCGATGTGCGCGTCACCTTCACCCTGCGCAAAGGCGGTGCCCTTCGCGGCAGCTACCACGCGCTGCAAGCGGTGGACGGGCTGTCCCTGTCGTTGAAGCGGGGCGAAACCTTGGGGCTGGTCGGGGAAAGCGGGTCCGGCAAGACCACTTTTGGTCAGGCCCTGATGCGGCTGAACAAACTTTCGGCCGGTCAGGTGGATTTTCTGGGCCACCGCATCGACGGGCTGGACCGCGCCGGCATGAAACCTTTCCGGCAGCGCATGCAAATCGTGTTTCAGGATCCCTTCGCCAGCCTGAACCCCCGCATGTCGGTGCGCCAGATCATCGAAGAAGGTCTGATCGTCAACGGCATCGGCAAAAACCGCGCCGAACGGCTGGAGCGGGTCAAACAAGCCCTGCGCGATTCCGGAATGCCCGACAACATCCTGCCGCGCTTTCCGCATGAATTTTCGGGTGGGCAAAGGCAGCGTCTGGCCATCGCCCGCGCCATCGCTTTGGAGCCCGAGTTTATCCTGCTGGACGAACCCACCTCTGCGCTAGATCTGTCGGTGCAGGCGCAGATCATCGAATTGCTGCGCAAATTGCAGCGCGACAAGGGCCTGTCCTATCTATTCATCAGCCATGATCTGAAGGTGGTGCGCGCCTTGTGCCACCGGGTGATCGTGATGCAAAATGGCCAGATCGTGGAACAGGGCCTTGTCGATCAGGTTCTGGAACGC
>JANNBI010000395.1:0-5706 GCA_031385345.1 Paracoccaceae bacterium
ACGGACACGGTTTTCAAGGCTTCCGCCGTAGCTGTCGCTGCGCCGGTTGGTCAGGGGTGACAGGAACTGGAAGGGCAGATAATCGTGGCCCGCATAGACATAGATGATGTCAAATCCCGCCGCCTTGGCCCGCAGCGCCGCCGCGCGCTGCCAGCCGCGAAAGGCGGCAATGTCGGATTTGTCCATTTCGCGGGCGGTGGTGGGCAGGTGATACAGGGCTTGTTGCTGCGATGGGGCCAGCGTTGGCACGCGGGTCAGCCGGTTGCTGGCATGTGCGCCGCCATGCCACAGTTCTATCCCCGCCAGCGCGCCATGTTCGTGGATCGCGTCAGCCGTCAGGGCAAGGGGCGCGATATCGCCATCCTCCCACAGGGTCAAAAACGCGTAAGGGCTGTCGTCGGAACTGGGATGTATGCTGCAATATTCGGTGCAGACGACGCCCCAGCCGCCCTCGGCCTTCAGCCCGCGCAGGGCGGCACCGGACTTCGGGCGCTGCCAGCCGAACCCTGTGGCATGCGGCGTCTGGTAGAACCGGTTGGGCGCCGTCACCGGACCGATTTTGACCGGTTCGAACAAAACGGCATGACGAGGGTCCATCGGCATTGTAAGGCTCCATTCTTGGGGTCAGCTTAGCGTTTGTTGTATGACCGTTCAACAGGAAAGGCATCCAGATGCCCGAAGTAAAAGTCGCGGCAAAAGGGGCTGCCAAGGTGGCAGAGCCGCGGTTCAAGCGGCTGACCGCCACGGACCGCGCGGCGGAACTGGTCGAGGCCGGTCTGGCCGTGCTGTCCGCTGGCGGAATCACGGCGTTTACCATCGACAAGATCTGCAAGAAGGCCGGGGCGTCGCGCGGGCTGATCGGGCATCATTTCGGCGGCAAGGACGGGCTGCTGGCAGCCTGCTACAGCGCGGCCTATGCGCCCTTGTTGCGGATGCTGCATGGCGGCGGGGCGCCCTTGCCCCTGCCGCAACTGATGGACGAACTGTTCACCGACCGCCAGTTTCGCCGCGAAAGCCTGACGCTGTGGCTGGCGCTGTGGGGGGAGATCGCCGTCAACCCCACGCTTCAGGCCGAACATCAGCGGCATTATCAGGCCTATGAGACCGCGATGATCCGCGCCATTACCGATTTCGCCCAAGCCAAGGGGCGGCAGGCCGATGCACCGATGCTGGCGGCCACGCTGATCGCCCTTCTGGACGGGCTGTGGCTGGAACTGTGCATCGCGCCGGGGGTGATGAGCGCGCAAAAAGGCCGCCGTGCCGTCGCTGCCTTGCTGGAACCGCATCTCGGCCCGCTTGCCTAAGCGGGGACGCCGCTTCACACTGGGCTAAAACCGGGGGGCCCCATGTCGAAAATCATTATCTCTTGCGCCATCACCGGGTCGATCCACACCCCGTCCATGTCGCCCTATCTGCCCATCACCGCCGACCAGATCGCGCAATCCGCCATCGGCGCGGCGCAGGCCGGGGCCACGATCCTGCATCTGCACGCCCGCGATCCCGGCAATGGCCACCCCTCGTCGAACCCGGAACATTGGGCGGGGTTCCTGCCCACCATCAAGGTCGGTTGCGACGCGGTGGTGAACATGACCACCGGCGGATCGGCCATCATGTCGCTGGACCAAAGGCTGGCCGCCCCGCGCCGCTTTGCCCCCGAAATGTGCAGCCTGAACATGGGATCGATGAATTTCGCGCTCTACCCCATGGCCGACAAGATCAAGGACTGGAAGTTTGATTGGGAGCGTCCTTTCCTGGAAACCACCGACGATCTGGTGTTCAAGAACACGCCGCGCGACATAGCGCAGGTTCTGTCCGACATGGGCGCGCACGGCGCGAGGTTTGAATTTGAGTGTTACGACATGAGCCATCTTTACATGCTCAAACACTTCGTCGATCGCGGGGCGGTTGCGGGGCCCTTGTTCCTGCAATTCGTCTTTGGCGTCTTGGGCGGCATGGCCCCGGACCCTGACATGCTGATCCTGATGAAGCGCACCGCCGACCGGCTGTTTGGCGACAGCTATCAGTTTTCGGTGCTGGCAGCAGGGCGCGCGCAGATCCCGATGGCCACGATGGCGGCCACGATGGGAGGCCATGTCCGCGTCGGGCTGGAGGATTCGCTGTATCTGTCCAAGGGCGTTCTTGCCCAAAGCAACGCCCAACAAGTGACCCTGATCCGCGAGATCGTCGAACGTCTGGGCCGCGTCGTGGCCACCCCGTCCGAGGCGCGGGCGATGCTGGCGCTGAAAGGCGCCGAAGGGGTGGCGTTTTGACCGCCAGCCAAGGCCGCTCTGACGCCGCTTTGCGCCGCGCCGTGGCTGCGGATGTCCCGGTGATCCATGACCTGCTCTGCGCCATGGCAAAGGCCGAGGGCGGGGCAATCCGGGGCACGACCGCCAGCCTGATGACACATGGCTTTGGCCCAAACCCCCGCTTCCGGGTGATCCTTGCAACCGGGGATCAGCCGCTGGGCCTGATCCTGTATTTCCCTGAATACAGCACATGGCGCGGGCAGATGGGGCTGTATGTGCAGGATCTGTACCTGCACCCCGCCGCGCGCGGGCTGGGTCTGGGCCGCGCCCTTCTGGCAGCGGCCCTGCGTGATACGATTGACGACCCCGACTGGCAGCCGCAATTCGCCACCCTGATGGTGGCGCAAAGTAACACTGCGGCCCGCGCCTTTTACGCCTCACTCGGCTTTGCCCCCCGCGACACCGCCGACCCCCTAATCCTTGCAGGAGAGGGCCTTGCCGCCCTGATCGCCCGATGATCACCGTTTTTGATCCCGCCCAGCGCGCCCATGACCCGCAGTTTTATCTGACCTCGGGTGCTGCACGCCCCTGCCCCGAAAAGCCCGCTCGCATCGACGCGCTGCTGGCCGCCGTGCAGGATCTGGGCGGCCCGGTGGTGCGCCCACCCGATGCCGGGCTGGACCCGGTGCTGCGCATCCACCCACAACGCTATGTGACCTTCCTGGAAACCATCCATGCCCGCTGGACCCGCATCCCCGGTGCCAGCGCCGAGGTGATCCCCAACATCCACCCCGCCAATCGCAGCGACGGCTATCCCCTGTCGGCCGTGGGTCAGGCGGGGTTTCACCAGACCGACACCTCTTGCCCGATTTCCGCCCAGACCTGGGGGTCGGCCTATGCCAGCGCTCAGACCGCGCTGCACGGCGCCGATTTGGTGCTGGGGGGCCAGCGCGCCGCCTATGCCCTGTGCCGCCCGCCCGGCCACCACGCCTTTGCCGAACTGGCCGGTGGGTTCTGCTTTCTCAACAACTCGGCCATCGCCGCCCAGCGCCTGACCGATGCCCGTCGCCGCGTGGCGATCCTGGATGTCGATCTGCACCATGGCAACGGCACGCAAGGCATCTTCTACCACCGCGCCGATGTGCTGACGATCTCGCTGCACGCGCATCCCGAACGGTTCTACCCGTTCTTCTGGGGCTATCCGACTGAACATGGCCAAGGCGAAGGTGAAGGCGCGAACCTGAACCTTTGCCTTGATCGCGGCACCGGTGACGCGGGCTTTCTGGCGGCGCTGGATCAGGCCCTGACCCGCCTGACGCTGTGGGGGGCCGATACGCTGGTTCTGGCCCTTGGCCTTGATGCTTTTGAAGGCGATCCCTTTGCCGGGCTGACCGTCACCACGCCGGGCTTTCACCAGATTGGCCGTGCCGTTGCTGCCCTGAACCTGCCCACCGTGATCGTGCAGGAAGGCGGCTATCTGTGCCCCGAACTTGGCCAGAACCTGCAATCCGTCCTGCGCGCCTTCTAACCCCCTACCAAAAACGCCCGAACCGCCCCCGCCTTCAATGTGGCCCAAATATTCCTCCGGGGGGAAGGTGCCGCTTGCGGCGCCGAGGGGGGGGGGTGAAGCCCCCCCTTTTCTACCGCCAGTCGCCCAGCAACACATTCCGCGTCACCTGCTCAACCGGTCGTTCCCGCGCGATCAACCCCGCCACCCATTCGCAAGACCCGGCGTTGAACACCGCCCCCGCCCCGCGCCGATACTGCGCCATGCAGCCGTTGCCCCGCGACGCCCGGCCAAGGGTTTCGGCGTCCACCGACCCATAAACCTTGCGCGCCACATCTTCGGCATCCGAGGCGCCGATGAAGGCATCGGCATCCTGCGGGCCGGTGGAATGCGACAGGCTGGTGGCCGGCGACAGGCCGATGATGGTCAAATCCCCGGCCAAACCGGTCCCTTGCGCCGCGAAGGGCAGACCATGGGTCATGGTGTAATCGATCCCATCCACCTCATAGGCAAAGATCTTCGACGCCGCCCCCAGAACGTCGCCGTAGCCCAGCCCGGTCCCCGCCATGGCCCAATGATCCGGGCGATAGACTACAAACCCGCCCGATCCATATGCTGCGCAGCGGCTCCACCCGGCGTAGACGCCCATCGATCCGGTCAGCCCCATCGTGGACGCCGCGGGCCGCCCCACCAGCGGATGATCCCAATAGCTGGTCATGCGGTCGGTCCCGGCCATTGGGTCGCGCTGCTCTGCCTCGGATTTGAAACAGGTCTGGGTGGTCAGATCATCGGACAGCCGGGTTTGCCAAAAGAAATTGCCGCCGAACCGGGCCAATTCGCCGCCCTTGTCCAGCCAACCTTCCAGATGGTCGCGCATATCCCATGTCCAGTATTCGTCATGGCCGACGATCAGCGCGCGGCCATATCCGTCCAACGCGCCGGGAAATGCATGCAGGTCATGCTGGGTCAGATAATCCAGCCCAATGCCCTGCCCTTCGGACCACAGGGCAAAGGGTCGTTCAAACGCCGCCCAGCCCGAAGAGGCGTATTTCTTCGACACCCCCTTGGCGCGGGCATAGTCCATATGCGGATAGCGCGGTTTTGACAGCAAGGGAGAGGCGTGGGGAATACGCGGCGCATCGCCCGGCCAGCCCACAAACCCCGTGGCCCAGGGCCGCAGGACCGACACCTGCGGCGCGAAGTCACCCCCCGTTGGGCCGCACAGCCCCTGATAATGGTTCGACCCGCCCCAATCATTATAGGCGCACCTTGTCCCGGTAGCAAAAACGACCGCGATCCGCGCGGTGGGTCGGGCCGCGCGCAGCACGAACATCCCTTGCGACTGGTGGCCGGGAACCGTCACCGTAACGGTGTAAACTCCGCTGGCCCAATCCGCAGGGATCACCCGGTCAAACACCAAAGGCCAGCCACAGCCCCGGACCGAGGCATCGGCAGGCGTGGCGGCAAAGGCCATCCCGACCGCGCAATCGACCACGATCTGTGGCACCAGCCCGTCGCGCGCGATCACCAGACGCGCCGAAGCCGCGTTGCTGATCCCGTGCAGGCGCAACACCTGCCCCGGCACATAGGACAGCGCATCGGCATAAATCCAGACCTGCGCGCGGCGGGGGTCGGCGCTGGCAATCTCGTAATAATGCCCGGTTACCGGATCACCGTCATCATGGGGCGCGGCGATGAAAAAGCCTTGCAAACTCATCGCCACCCCTCGGCTGTGATCACCAGCGCCGGGGCCTCACGCGCGTCAGGCAGGCGGATCACGGTCACCGAACAGGCCGCTTCCGCCACCACCTGCGCTGACACCGACCCCAGATAGCGCCTTGTGCCGGAATGCCCCCGCGCGCCCATCAGGATATGATCGACATGCAGATTGGCCGCGTGGTCAATCAGAACCTGCCCCGGATCGGTGCCTTCCAGCACGGTGAAGGTCAG